>JBKCGB010000169.1:0-3452 GCA_046303375.1 Roseiflexaceae bacterium | reverse complement strand
CGTAGTAGGGTCGGTCGCCCTGTGGGCGCGGTGGTCGGTCGCCTAACGGTCGGTCACCCTGCGGCCGGTCGCCTTGGGGACGATCACCCTGGGGGCGTGGCCCACGGTCAGCGTAGTAGGGTCGGTCGCCTTGTGGGCGTGGTGGACGGTCACCCTGCGGTCGGTCACCCTGCGGTCGGTCGCCTTGCGGGCGCGGAGGGCGGTCACCCTGCGGCCGGTCGCCTTGTGGGCGTGGTGGGCGATCGCCTTGGGGGCGATCATCATATGAGCGCGTGGTGCGGTTTACTGGTGGGCGGGCAGGGGTAGTGCGCGCGCTATTGTCACTCTGGGGTGTGTCTGATGATTTGGTTGAATCATCGTCACCACGACTACTCCCAGCATCATCAGAGGTCGCATAAAAACGACTGTTGAACAAACTGAATTGTGTGTATCCCACGTATTTTCCTCCAAAAGGCAAAATGACATATGCACAAAGTGTGTTTATGTCGCTAATTCAATTGTCCGTGCAAAGGCGATTAATGCTTCGCGA
Organism: Roseiflexaceae bacterium; assembly: GCA_046303375.1. Classification (GTDB taxonomy): domain Bacteria; phylum Chloroflexota; class Chloroflexia; order Chloroflexales; family Roseiflexaceae; genus UBA965. The sequence goes on along the minus strand of JBKCGB010000169.1, from coordinate 2,923 downwards.
TCCTCTTCTCTGATGTGATGTACACGCAATGACGATGCGAGTATGCCGCGTTCTATTACGTGATGCCAACATTGTGCCTGTTGACAGATATATGCACCACGTCCGTTCGCTTTACCAGTCGTATCCACAGATATAGTACCGGCAGTATCACGCACCACACGCACTAACCCACGTTTGGGGTTGACTTGTCTGCATGCAATACATATGCGTTGTGGGATGTGTTTTTGACGCACCAGTTCCCTCGCACATTAACTCAAAAACTCATAGCTGTCATCGGCATCTGACCTGTTTACATTCCTGTTGTCATTCGCAGCATCACCAATGGAATCCATCATAAACGATGCAATCAGGCGATCGTTCGTGTAGATGTACAGTTTGGTGGGTGTTGCACGTACTTGCAAGATTTGTCCCACATACTCTTGGGCAACAGGTCCATACTCAATGTCATTATAGACTATCATGCCCTTGTTGGATACCAAGCGATCCTCGACCTTGGCTTTTGAAAGGGCAATCTCTTGTTCCATGCTTTCGGTGTCAGCTGCATGTCGCGCATCACTTGCTTCGCGCATTTCATCAAGCAATGTACTCGAACTCTTGATGTCAATCTTCCACTTGGTGAGTTTGGCCGCTAAGCGTACATTTTGTCCTTCTTTGCCAATTGCAAGTGACAACTGTTTGTCTGGTACAATCACGACGGCTTTTTCGCCTTCGAGTGTTTGTACTTCTACTACTTGTGCCGGTGAAAGCGCATGTGCAATGAACTCTTTGATGTCAGGTGACCACTGCACCACATCAATTTTTTCACCATTCAGCTCATTCACAATATTCTGGATACGTGTCCCACGTACACCCACACATGCACCAACGGGGTCAATGCCTTCTTGTGTGGCAGCCACTGCACATTTTGTGCGAATTCCTGGTTCACGTGCAATGTTCTTGATTTCAACTGTTCCTGCTGCAATTTCTGGGACTTCCATTTCGAAGATTTTTTCGACCAGTTTGACATCGGTGCGTGAAACCACCAAGCGTGGGCCACGATCTCGCTCATCTCTGCCAATTTTTTGCAAGATTACTTTGATGCGTGCGCCAACACGGTAATTGTCGGTGCTTACTTGCTGTTCACGTGGCAAAATCGCTTCTGCTTTGCCGAGGTCAATGATGATGTTGCCGTTCGCATTGCGTTGAACTACACCAACTAACATTTCATCTTTGCGTCCGTTAAATTCGCTGTAAACGTTGTCACGTTCTACATCGCGAATTCCTTGCAAAATCACTTGTTTGGCAGTTTGCGCAGCAATGCGACCAAAGTCACGTGGTGTGGTCTCTGCCACAACTTTGTCGAGCTCTTCTACAGTTGGGTCAATTTTGCGTGCATCTTCGATGCTGATTTCAAATCGTGCATCTACGACCTCTTCGACCACGAGTAATTCTGAGTAGACATGGGGGTCACCTTTGACAGGGTCGATTTTAACGGTAACCTCAATCGCTGGTGGACGATCACCCAAAGTGCGGCGGTAGGCGGCAACCAACGCCTTTTCTACTTGTTCAATAATTCGTTCGCGCGGAATACCGCGTTCTGTTGCTATGGCTGATATTGCTGCAAAAAATTCTGTACGCATTTGTTTCCCTCGTCGACTCAATTTAGGAATAAGAAAAGTGGGGGTTACCCACTTGCATCGGACAACCTAATCGTTGGTAGAACGTACGACACTGCCGTACATTCTGCTATAGTATACCATAGGCTTCTGCAAAATGTCGTCTTTTTGATGACAGGCTAGATGAGAACTCCATTAGGTAATGAAACTACTTGCCGTAGATGCTGGGTTACATTGTGGATATGCCATGTTTGACCTGCTGTCGGCCACATTACTGTGGTACCGGTCACATAATTACGGCCAACAAGCACGCTTACGGCGTGGTGTAGCCACGCTCGTTGGCCAAGAAATGCCCATTGCAGTGATAGTAGTCGAGGGTGGTGGCGCAGTTGCCGAGCCATGGCTGAAAGTTGCTGATTTTCACCGTATTCCCCTTATCCAAATCCATGCGCATCAATGGCGTGCTGATATCTTGCATGCACGTGAGCAACGCAGTGGTGCTGATGCAAAACGCGCAGCACAACAATATGCGCAAATCAGTATGGGCAACGCTAAAGTTGCCTATCACTACAACCAAGTGCGCCATGATGCCGCAGAAGCAATTCTCATTGGTGAGTGGGCCATGCAATTCAATGAAATGGTGCACCAGTTGCGCAGTTCAAATCAACGTGAAGGAGCCATCCATGACTGAGGTACGGGCAGCACTCAAAGCCGTCGTGCGTCGTGAAATCGAGCAGCATGTGGCAACACTCTATGGCATCAGTGATTGGATGTACCATAATCCAGAGCTCGGTCGTCAAGAACACCGTGCGGCAGACAAATTGACAGAAGTGCTCGCAGAGTCTGGCGCTACCATCACACGCAACATTGCTGGCATGCCTTCGGCGTTTGTTGCGCAGCTCCCTGTCGCTACGCCTGGTCCAAAAATCGGCATCATTGCTGAATATGATGCTCTCCCCGAAGTTGGGCACGGTTGTGGTCACAATATTATTGCGACTGCCGCACTTGGGGCAGCCATGGGTCTCGCTCGTATCAGTGACCGTTTGCCTGGAAGCGTGATGGTGCTGGGTACCCCTGCCGAAGAATCAGCTGTGCCCAATGCGGGAGGCAAAATTCACATGATTCGCGAAGGATATTTCAAGGATTTATCGGCTGCCATCATGATTCATCCGCTCACCGAAGATCGACTTGATTATGATTCTTCCCTGGTAGCACAGGGACTTGAATTATCATTTCAGGGGCGAACAGCACAGGCCGCGGCCAACCCCCCCGATGGCCCCTGCATGTGCTGATCGCCCATGAAATGATAATTCAAGTCCCTGTGCAAC
>JBKCGB010000168.1:0-10850 GCA_046303375.1 Roseiflexaceae bacterium | reverse complement strand
GTGATTTGTCCGTTGGTCGAAGAAAGTGACAAATCGGATTTGCCGTCGGCTGAGGAAATGTACCAAAAACTACAGAGTGACATCTTCCCCGATTTACGGGTTGGTCTCATCCACGGCAGGAGGAGTGCCAACGACACAGATGAAGTCATGGTGGCATTCCGCAACCGCGACCACGACATCCTGGTGGCTACTGCCGTTATCGAGGTGGGCATCGACATCCCCAATGCCACCACCATCATGATTGAGGGGGCAGATCGCTTTGGACTGGCACAACTCCACCAGTTCCGCGGACGCGTCGGCCGTGGCGCACACAAGAGCTACTGCATCCTGGTCAGCGACCGCGACAACGAGGTCACCACCAAACGGCTCGCCGCCATGGAAGAAACCCGTGATGGCTTCCGCCTCGCCGAAATCGACCTCGAGTTGCGTGGGCCAGGTGAGTTCTTTGGGACGCGCCAAAGTGGGACGCCCGACCTCAAGGTGGCACAGCTCACCGACACCCGACTGCTCCATGCCGCCCAGCTCGAAGCCAAGGCGATTTTGCGTGACGACCCAGGGCTCAACCACATCGAACACGCCCTGCTCCGCAGCCAAGTAGACGCATTCTGGGCCAAAGCCGTTGAAGCGAATTAGCACATATCACCGGTGGAGGAGCAAATGAATGGGGCTACGATGTCGATTTACATCCAGCCACTGCGTTGATTAAGCACAAAGACCATCACCACCACAGCTATCACCAAAATTGCTACTGTTGCATAGAGCAAAATACGCTCAACATCGTAGAGTGACCAGTCACCGCGCACGATATTGTTGAACCCCATAATACTCAACGTGTGTTGGCGCTTGTTGAGCTCATAATCTACTTCGGTGACAGGAGTAGCTTTGATGATGAGTTCTGCGGCAATTGCACGCACGTGGGTGTTTTCTTCGCGGATGGTATCTTCGACAAGCTCACGCAGCGCAAAGACCTGCATCCACTGCGGATCATGGATGTCAACACTTTTGTGGTACACCAACTGCGATTGTGTGTTGAGCGTCGGCTTGTGCAAGCCTGTGTCGTCATCTTCATTGAAGAACTGCTTACCGTAGCGCGACCACTGAAAGGTCTGCTCCTCGAGAATGTTGCCGAGCCCTTCACAGGCGTGACATTGTACCTTGCCATAGCCACGACACGTGCGACATTCTGCATTCTCCACGACTTCTTCGACACTGCCATCCGCGTTTTGGGTTTTGTTCTTTTTGTCCACAGTCCCACGCCCACTACAGGTGCCGCAGATGTGCTTGCCCGAACCACTACATTCCTCACATTGGACGACCTGCTGTGAACCGGGGACTTTCATGGTAACGGTGGGGACATCGATGAATCGTTCGGGAGCTGCCACATCAACATCCCACACATCTGCCACCGCCACCTGTGGCACAATATGCCCCGCTCGATGAATTTGCTGTACCACCTTGGGTTCGGTACGCTTTTCATAGTGGACGCGCATCTCATACAAATAAAAATTAGAACTGAGAATGTGTCGAGGCACCATGAATTGACTAAACATGATACGCCGAAACCACCCTTGACGCGCCCAACGCTCAAGCAACCGTCGTATCGCATCTACCCGGTGGAGCGCATCAGCACGTGTCTGGCTCCGACGCAAATAGTCGGCATCAAGTGCATCTGCCATGAGGATTTCTAGCGGATTTTCGAGCCATTCGGCCATGGGGTCCCATTGTTCGCTCGAAGGCAAGGGAAGCACCGGCTGGCGCTCACCAGCCACTGATACTGCGGCACCAGGCACGACTTGGCGCAAGGCCTGTACGGCCTGCGCCGCACTACTGTAGCGCACGCTTTCGGTTGTGCTCATTAAACGCTTGATAATACGATCAATGGCATCGTTGACCGGGTTGGATGGCGCCAGTGCCGGCAACGGGAGCTCAGGCGTTACCCCACCCATGACCATATGATGTAGGAGCACCCCCATGGCAAACAAATCGTCACTCGGCTGTGCATCAGTGTGCCCGAGCCGCAATGCTGGTGGGTAATATGCTGAGGCTAAATCACGATCATCAAAATCAACTAAATCACGACTCGCATCACATGCCGCAAATCCCAGATTGGTCACTTGGACACTGAAATCATCACTCACCAGAATCGCTGCTGGTTGGATATCGCGATGAATGATGTGCTGGTCATGGAGCGCATCAACGACTAATGCAACCTGACTAAAAATACGCACCGCAACGACCACATCAAGTGCCCCATTGGCTAATAGCTCATCGAGTGGACGCCCACCCGTGTCGGGCGTGACCATGTAATCGCCGTATGTGGTATCGCGCCCAGCAACGATCACAGGCAAAATGCCCGGATGGCTCACTTTGTGACCAAGTTGCGCAGCCAAACGAAACCGCGCCAACGATAGCGGGTCACTCCGTCGCAAAATCGAAACCAATAAGGGTCGATCAGTGCCGCCATGGGTGGCACGATAGCAAACCGCCAAATCGTCAACACGCACTGCATTCTCTAGCGTAAAGCTAGCAAGCCCCGTGTGTGAATCAATTGGTCGTCGTGCGCTTGTATCGGTACGTGCAGTCATGTCAACACCCATAAACTTTACCACAACTATCATACAACAGTGTATGGTGTATAGTGTGATAATAACACAAATGTTCTACTATGTGCAATAGTGGTTGCCTACGAAATTCCGTACTTCGCACACCTCAAACACAGCCTACACACGCCACGCTCAACCGCAGCGGTGGCAGATGCCACCGCCCACACGCCTCTTAACACCACCACTTTTTCTGTGTGTGCGTACCTTTTGCGCATACGCAAACGGTATCCCATCATGACACCTGTTTATGGAGTGAGAGGTACGCATGGTATACTTAACAGCATCACCCACCTATACGGTGCTTACACACGGCATGACTGCACGTTTATCAGCCAAACACATGCAGTGGCAGTTTGCGGCTCCAGTGCACGCCGAACTTGTCACGTCAATCGCACATCAATGCCACCTATCACCCTGGCTTGCGCGCATCATTGTGGGTCGTGGATACACGACTGCCTCCATGGTTAACGACTTTTTGGCACGCAGTGACCCCCACCATGACCCACTCATCATGCATGACATGACCAAAGCTGCCCAGCGCATTATTCAGGCTATTACCACCCAAGAGCCAATGGCCGTCTACGGCGACTTTGATGCCGACGGCATCACTGCCACCAGCCTCATCTGCGATGCCTTGCGCCAGCTTGGTGCCCATATCGCCCCCTATATCCCACATCGCACCGGTGAGGGCTACGGACTCAACACCAGCGCCATCGACCGCCTCGCTGCCAGCGGTGTGCGCTTGCTCCTGACTGTCGACTGTGGTATCAGCAACAAAGCCGAAGTCGCCTATGCGCAGAGCCTCGGGCTCGATGTGGTCGTCACCGATCATCACACGCCACCCGACGATTTACCCGTGGCAACCGCCGTTGTCAATCCACGCCTGGCTTTTTGCCCATACCCTGACAAGGGGCTAGTGGGCGTGGGGGTGGCATACAAACTCGTGCAAGCCATTGGTCAGCTCGGTATGCCGCTCCCCAGTCACGCCATGTACGAGCTCCTCGATCTGGTTGCCCTCGGGACGATTGCCGACCTCGGGCCACTCACCGGCGAAAACCGCGCCTTTGTGGCCGATGGACTCGTCTGTATGGCGCAAAGCATGCGTCCCGGCATCATCGCCCTGCGCCAAGTCGCAGGGCTTGATGGCATGCGCATCAACGCCGACGATGTGGCCTTTAAGCTGGCGCCACGGATCAACGCAGCTGGGCGGCTCGACGATGCTGCCCCCGCCTACGAATTACTCCTTGCCAGCGATATCGCCACTGCCACGCAGTATGCGACGACGCTCAACGACATCAACACGCAGCGGCAGCAATTCACCAAAGCCCTGCAAGAGCGCATCGCCGCAGATGTGGTCCAGATTGGACGCCATCACGACACCATCATCGTGCATGCCGACCCTGACGCCCATGCTGGGCTGGTCGGCTTAGTGGCTGCCCGCATCGCTGACCAGTTTGCCCGCCCCACCATCATCATCGAGCAAGGCATCCCCACCTCACGTGGGTCAGCACGGGCCGCCGGCATGCTCAACATGGTCGAAGCCTTGCGCAACTGTGGCGTCGACTTTGTCAAAATGGGTGGGCATGCTGCCGCAGCCGGTTTTACCATTGAAACCCGTGCCATCGACGACTTGCGCCAAGCACTGCTGAGCTATGCCGAAGCCAACAATATTACCACCGGCATCCGTACGCTGACCATCGACTGCGAGCTCGACGCCGCTGAACTCGATATGACCATCCTGACCGATATCACGGCTCTCGAACCGTGTGGGCAACACAACAGCACGCCCAACTTCCTCACACGCAATTGCCGTGTCATCAGCGCCCGTACCATTGGCGGCGATGGCAAACACCTGCAACTCAAGCTCGACATGGCCGGCCATAGTGTGACTGCTATTGCATGGGGCGAAGGACATCAGGTGACGCATTTTGATCGCATCAAAGCCATCGATGTCGTCTACCAACCGCACCTCAACGAATGGAACGGCAAACGCGAGCTGCGCCTCGACATCCGTGATTTCCGCTCGGCACGCGGCCCCACCGCACCGCCGTACGCCCAATAACACTGCTACTGCTCATTAGTCAAAGGAGACGTTATGCGCAACGTTCGTATCGGTTTTGTGGGAGTGGGCAACATGGGTCAGGCCGCCCACCTGCGCAATTTTGTGATGGTACCCAACTGCGAAGTAGTGGCGGTCTGTGATGTCAAGCCCGACCACGCCACTCACGTAGCACAAAAGTGGGGCGTCCCGCACGCCTACACCAGTCATCACGCCATGCTGAGCAACCACGCACTCGACGCCATTGTGGCCATTCAGCCCTTTACACGCCACGGCAGCATCATCCCCGAGCTGCTCAGTTACGGCAAACCAATCCTCACCGAAAAACCCATCGCTGCCTCCATTGCCCAAGGACAACGTATCGTGGCAGCTGCCCAGGCGCACAATACCTGGGTGATGGTAGGCTACCACAAACGCTCTGACCCAGCGGTCATGCACGCCAAAGCCGAAATCATGCGCCTGATGGCCAGTGGTGAGTTGGGCAAAATGACTTACATCCGCATCTTGATGCCTGCCGGCGATTGGATTGCCAACGGCTTCAACCAAAACATCCCCAGCCCAGATATCAGCGACACACTGCCGCATGATCCACCCCCCAGCGACATGGATGCAGCGGCGTATGACGCATATGTCACCTTTGTCAACTACTACATCCACCAGGTCAACTTGATGCGCCACCTGTTGGGTGAGGATTGGCAGGTTACTCACGCCGCGCCATCGGGGAATTTGCTGGTGGGGCAGAGTGTGCGGGGCGTCACCTGTAGCATTGAGATGAGCCCCTACCAGACCAGTATCGATTGGCAAGAGAGTGCCCTCGTCTGCTTTGAACGGGGCTGGATCCAGGTCGAGCTGCCTGCCCCACTCGCCTTTACGCGGCCAGGGCGCGTGACCATCATGCGCGACCCGTTGCCCGCTGGCGGCACACTACCCAGCACCACCAGCCCACACCTGCCGTGGGTGCACGCCATGTGGCAACAAGCGCAACACTTTGTCAATGCGGTGGCAGGCGACATACCGCCCATCTGCACTGCTGACGAAGCCCTCAAAGACATCACGCTAGCACGAGACTACCTGCGCCTGCATCGGGGCGTCTAGGCGAGAAAGGATGCATGAATGCCGATTCACTGGCGCAAACACTGGGTAAGTGACGAATCGTTTGAATCTGCTGGCGTCTGGGATGTGGACGGCGACGGCGTCTTCGACATCGTCAGTGGCAGTTTTTGGTACAAAGGTCCCGACTTCCGGCGCAAATATTTCATCGGCGCCACCGCACGCTACGACGAATACTACGACGACTTTTCAACTATCGCCATGGATGTGGACGGCGACGGACGCCTCGACATCGTCACTGGCGGCTGGTGGGGCGATAGCCTGCGTTGGTGGCAATGCCCCACTGACCCCACCCAGCCCTGGCAATCGCATCTGCTGGCGGCCCGTACCAGTAACGTCGAGACGACCCGTGCCTGGGATATCGACGGCGACGGTGTACGCGAAATCATCGCCAATACGCCCAATCATGCCACGGTGACCTACTACAAAATCTCCCCCGTGGCACCCCATGCCACGGCCGTGCCCGTCTATACCTTTGCCGAGGGGACACAGGGGCACGGCCTCGGGTGTGGTGATATCGCCGGCCACGGACGCATGGACATCGTGCTGTGCCACGGCTGGCTCGAAGCACCTGCCAACCCTGCCAGCGAGCCGTGGCAGTGGCACCCCGAATTCACCCATGCGCCGTGGGGAAATATGGCGAGCATCCCCATGCTGGTGGTCGACGTGGATGGCGATGGGCGCAACGAGCTCATCACTGGCCATGCCCACGGCTACGGACTGTGGTGGAGCAAACGGCAACCTGATGGCACCTGGCAACACCACGTCATCGACCCCGACAACGCACAGTACCACGACCTGCACTGGGCTGATATTGACGGCGATGGCGTCTGCGAGCTGGTCACCGGCAAACGCCATCGCGCCCACAACGGACGTGACGTGGGTGAATGGGATGCACTTGGCATCTACTACTTCAAGTGGGCGGGCACACACTTCGTCAAACAAATTATCGACTATGGTGTGATTGGCGTCGGGCACGGTTGCGGCATCCATTTCGCGTTGGCCGATTTGCGTGGTACAGGGCGACTTGACCTCATCGCCCCCGGCAAAGATGGGTTGGTCGTCTACTACAACGAAGGGGCTTTCGCGCCGCCGGTGACATAGTCACACAAAAGGTGTAAGATAGGTACAGCCTTGCCAATCCATCCATTGTGATGTGTCGCTGCGCTGTTTTCCCAAACATACGCACCACGACAATGACAAGGTGTTGTATCTGCCCCGTCTTGTGGATATGCAGTGGTATACCAGAACGGAGATCAATGACGATGAGTGCAGCGACCAATCAGTATGCGATGCGGGCCTTTCCGGGCTATTTTTCGAGTACCGAAGGCATCCAACTCGCCATCCAGACCCATGCTGAAGCCAGCAACGAGGATTTGCAGTTTTATCAGCAGCTCGGCGTCGAATGGGCGATGGTGGGCATCCACCACCCCGAACAGCACACGGCGGAGTTCTACAAAGGGCTCGTCAAACGCTTTGGTGAATACGGTCTCAAAATCTATCGCATCACTAACCTCGGCGTACACAATTCACCTGAAATGACGCTCAATCTGCCTGGTCGCGACGCCAAAATCGAAGAATTCAAGCGCTTCATCCGCAATCTGGGCGCCGCCGGCATCAAGTACAACACGTACGCCCACATGGGCAACGGTATCTGGACCACCGGGCATGTACCTGGTCGTGGCGGCATGAATTCGCGCATGCTCGACATTACCAACGCCAAAGGCCACTGGGCAGGCACCGTGTATGAAGGCGAGTTGACACATGGGCGGCGCTACACCGAAGACGAGCTGTGGGACAACTACACCTACATGATTCGCCAGATTGCACCGGTCGCCGAGGAAGCCGGCGTCTACATTGGCATCCACCCCGACGACCCACCGGTCTACGACTTGGGCGGGATTCCACGGTGCATGTTCGGCAACTTTGCCGGCTACAAAAAGGCCATGGAAATCGCCAATAGCCCCAACATCGGTGTGTGTTTGTGTATCGGCTGCTGGCTCGAAGGTGGCGAAGTAGGGATGGGTGTGGGCGTAGTAGACGCCATCAAGCACTTTGCTGCCAAAAAGCAGCTGTTCAAGGTGCACTTCCGCAACGTTACCAACCCGATGCCCGCCCCATGGGTCGAGACACTCATCGACAACGGCTACCAGAACATGTACACGGTGATGCGTACTCTGCGTGAAGTCGGCTTTGATGGCTGTGTCATCCCCGACCACGTCCCCGACATGCTGGGTGGACCACGAGTGGGCACCGCATATTCGATTGCCTATATGCGTGCACTCATCCAGGCCGCCAATGATGAGGTCGGTCGCTAACATCAGCTGTAGCACATCCACAGTCACTCCGTCATTGCACCGACGCGCTGCGTCGGTGTAATCTCGTTGGGCGCACCTATATCCCACGCAACACATCTGTGCTATACTATCTGCAATTCTACTATTGCCTGTCATAAACACGATGTGTGTGGGAGTGTGTCATGACCAAAAGCAAAAGCAGTCAGCCACGTGGAACTGGCCGACGTGCCAAACGCAAAAGCGTTGTTTCGTTGCGCCCCGAGCATCAGCGTGAGCTGTTTGCCCTCGGTCTTATTGCTGTGGCTGGTGTGACAATTATTTTTTATCTGACTGGCAGTACGGGGCAACTCGGTGCCAGCTGGAAGATGCTCATGGAGCGGCTCCTCGGGTGGGGGGCGCTGGTCGTGCCACTGGTGATGGGCGTGCTCGGTATCGCTCTCTTTAGTAGTGGCATCAACGACCGCAATCCACTCCATCCCACCCAAATCATTGGCACCGTCATGGTCGTAATCGCCATGCTCATGCTCCTCGAATTCGGCATCACGCCACGCCTCAACTATCAGGACCAACAGGGGCAAGGCGGGGGCGTGGTCGGCTATCTGCTCTTTGCCATTCTGAGCAACGCCATTGGACGTCCAGCCAGTTTTGCGGTCACCAGTTTGCTCGGTGTAGCTGGAGTAATGCTAGCATTTGATATTACTCTGGTGCAAATCATGGCTGGGATGCGCCACGCCTTCGTCGTCACCTGGATTCGCCTACGGGGGAACCGTGGCAACCTGCGCAGCGCCCCTGCATCAACCGATCCACAACTCACCTATATCAGTTTGACCGATAGCATTATCACGCCTATCGCAGAGCGCAAAACCAAGGCGCGCTACCGCGACGAAGGGCTCGAGGTGGCGCCTGTTGCGTCCGAAGAACCCAAGGCCAAAGAGCCTGCCAAAACCAAAGAATCCAAACCCAAGCGCACCAATAAAGCCCTCGAAGACGAAGAGCACATCCACGTGCTTGATTCGCTGTTGCGCGATGCACAACAACGCCCCGCAGTACCCGTCCATTCACGCCCGACTCCTGCGGCCACACAGTCTGCTGGCAACCCGGTACAAAGTGCCCTCGAAGGCTTCGAAGCCGGTCACGCCTACCGAGCCTGGAGCATGCCACCAGTGGACTTTCTGCGCTATTCGGTGGAGGCGACCATCAGCGACGAAGATCACCGCACCAAATCACGCCTGATCGAAGAGACGCTGGCGAGCTTCAAGGTGGAAGCGCGCGTCGTCAACATCAACGTCGGACCGGCCGTCACCCAGTACGAACTCCAACCGGCAGTGGGTGTCAAAGTCAACAAAATCACCACCCTCGACAAGGACTTGGCACTAGCGTTGGCTGCACCATCAATCCGCATCGAGGCGCCCATCCCGGGGAAGTCAGTGGTGGGTATCGAAATCCCCAATTCATCGATTTCGACGGTTGCACTCCGCGACATCCTCGAGAGCGACGAGTTTGTGCGCTCCAAAGGCAAATTGCGCCTGCCACTCGGCAAGGACGTCTCTGGCTCGCCGATTGTGGCTGGCATGGAACGCATGCCGCACTTGCTGGTGGCTGGGAGCACGGGGAGCGGCAAATCGGTGGCCATCAACTGCTTTGTGTGTGCCCTGCTGATGCGCCACACCCCCGACGACCTCAAATTCATCATGGTTGACCCCAAGCGCGTCGAGATGGTCGGCTACAACGGCATCCCGCATCTGCTGTCACCGGTGGTCACCGAAGTCGAACGCGTGGTGCCCACGCTCAAGTGGGCAGTGCGTGAAATGGAGCGACGCTACAAGCTCTTTGCCAAGGTGGGCGTACGCAACCTCGACAGCTACCGCACCATGGCGCGCGAACGCACCGACCTCGAAGCCATGCCCTACATCGTGATTATCATTGACGAGCTGGCCGACCTGATGATGATGGCTGCCGACGACGTCGAAACACTCATCTGCCGCCTGGCGCAAATGGCCCGTGCAACCGGCATTCACCTCATCATCGCCACGCAACGTCCGTCGGTTGATGTGGTGACTGGTCTCATCAAAGCCAACTTCCCGTCACGGATGGCGTTTGCGGTGACTTCACAAATCGACTCACGCGTCATTCTCGATCAGCCAGGTGCCGAACAGCTGCTCGGGCGTGGTGACATGCTCTTTACGGCGGCCGATTCACCACGCACCATCCGCGTACAAGGCACACACTTGACCGACGACGAAGTCGAAAAAATCGTGCGCTTCTGGCGTACCGCCAAACCACCTGAAACACCCGTAGACGGTGAGACAAAGGCCGGCACGGCTCAGCCAACCACTACCACTGCAACTAACCATGATCTCAAACCCGAGCTCGACAAAGTTGACCGCTTGCCGGTGTTCCCACGCGAGCCAGTACCGCATGCCGACGAGCAACCAGTGGCGCCAAGTGATAGTGACGAGCCCGTAGACAGCATGCAACCCATTGCAGAGTTTCTATCGGCGGGCGAGCAAGATGCCCTGTTGCCCGAGGCCATCAAACTGGTGCAACAGCACCGGCGCGCTTCGGCATCACTGCTGCAGCGCCGCTTGCGCATCGGCTATAGCAAGGCCTCGCAGCTGATTGACATGCTCGAGCAACAAGGGATTGTGGGGCCAGCCGACGAAGGGCGCTCCCGCGAAGTGCTCATCCACGAGGCAGATTAATGCAAAGGCCGGCAGGGCACTAGTGCCCTGCCGGCCTTCATTCTTTCACACACCCCGACGAAATATCAATATCACAGCC
>JBKCGB010000167.1:0-2883 GCA_046303375.1 Roseiflexaceae bacterium | reverse complement strand
ATCGGTGACACCGTTGGTCAGCGTTGCAACACTTTCACCCGTGTTGCTAGCGAGCGCACTATCTTCGAGAATGGCCGGTAACGACGCATTGATGGCCACAGGTGCGTTGTTGATGTAGCGTGTTGACAAATTGACATAATTGTCCCAGATCTGTGCACCAGTCAACGCGGTGTTGTACATCATGACCGCATTTATCGATGTTTCATAGTAGGCATCAGCCGCCCAGTTGCTCCGTCCGATGTAGTTGAGTGTGCGAATGGTATTATTGGGGCGCACAGTGGATGCGGTCGTGCTGAGCAATACGCCATCTCGATAGATGCGTATGTTGCTCCCATCCAATGTGGCTGCATACACTGCAGTCGTATTATTGAGTATGGTATTAGCGGTACTCACTGACACTGCAGCGCTACATCCATTATAAATTTCGAAGGTAAGCGTGTTGCTTGTTCCGTTGCGTGCAAAGATAAGGTTATCGCATGCTTGCCCCGTCCCAAAGTCCATCAAACGTTCCCAGTTGGTAGCATTCCCCATATTCGCCACAAAAATCACCGTCATGCCATTGGTCAAGTTATTAAACCCAGCAGGCACGCTGACATGGTCATTAGTCCCATCAAAGTTGAAGCGGGGGCGTGCCCCTGCGGTGAATGTCGGTCCATTGACCAATGTCCCATGTTTGCCATTCCCACTCAGATCTGTCCACGTGGTACCAGAACCGCTGTACGAGCTGGTATTCCCGGCCTCGAGATGGAGCACCAAATTACTTGCTGTATTGAGTACTGGTGTGGCCGTAAACGTGCTGGTGGGTGAGGGAGTCAGTGATGCGGTGCGTGTTGAGGTGGCAGTCGGCGTATCAGTACCTGCTGCCACACCGATTGCACGCTGTTGGGGGGACGGTGTGGGCGTCGCCGTCCGGGTGCGGGTGGCCGTAGCAGTGACCATTGGTGCCACCTGCTGGGTGTAGATTCTCGCTGCGATTTCGGCAGGAACTGCACGGTTTGGCGCATCTGGTTGCGATTGGATGGCCTGTGTTGCAAGCTGACGGTACGGCAGGCTGGCTGGTGACCGATACCCATGTCTGGCGAACAACACCGTCGATGATGGTGCCTGTGCCTGCACAGGCACCATCATACCGGACCACATCAGCTGCCAAATGATGATGCAGTGTATGCCAAATCGTACGATTATCGTTGCGCGTATATTATGCATTACTATGCTTGATAAACTGCAAAACACCTCTTAGCTACACTATATAGTATAGAATCAACTTCATAATTTATTAATGATTACAGTTTCGTGAATAAATGATATACCCCATCATGAATGGAATCCGGTAATGACATTTCTGTGCAGTACCTGAGTAAAGATATTGATGACTCATGTAATATGCAACACGGACGGGTTGCTCATAGTGTAATATCGATATACTTGCCCATCAGACAATCAACGACAACCGGTCATAGCCCCAGTACTCTTATGGTGTAGGCGTGCTGGTGCGTGTGGGTGAACGTGTCATGTTTGCACCAGAATTCGTGGATCCAATAATATGCAATGAGCCATCGCGCAAGGTGATGACCGAATTGACATACCCTGCGGTAATTGATAGGACGTTGGTCATTGATGCTGGTATGCGCATGCGATTATCAGCATTGAGTCCCCAAGCTACGACGCGGCCGTCGTCAGTAATCGCCAACGAGTACTGCAATCCAGCAGAAATAGCAACCGCCCGACGTCGTAATGAGGTAGGTGCTTGACTTTGCAGATAAGTGTTATCACCCCACCCTACAATGGTCCGATCGTCCAACAACGCCAATGCATGCCCATCTCCTGCGCTAATTGCGACGACACGCTGTAAATTGGCAGGTGGTGTCATACTATATTTGACATGGCCTCCCCAAGAGCTAATCGTACCATCGGCTTTGAGTGCCATCGAGTAGGTACCGCCTGCAGAGATAGCGACGACATTACTGAGATTGGCAGGCACATTGAGTTGCCCATAATCGTTCCGACCCCACGCCACCACTGTTCCATCACTGCGCAATGCGACAACATGTGTGGTGCCGGTGTCTATTGCGACCACATTGGTGCGTGCTTGTGTCGGAATGTTGTCAACTCCAAAATGACCAACTCCCCAGAAATGCAGATTATCATCGCGGTCAATGGCAAAGACGTAGTTTGGACCAGTAGCAATATCAGCGAATGTCACAGTCCGTAAATGACTGGGAATCGTAGATGCAGGATTGCCGCGATTTCCCCACGACAAGATTGTACCGTTTTGCATCAATCCAATGCCAAAAAGTGACCCGAGACCGATTTTGCGAATCGCATATGGTTGGATGATTGGTGTAATCGACGACGTCACTGTGATTGATGGTGTCAGTGATGGTGTCATGCTACGGGTAAATGTGCGTGTCTGCGTGGCCGATCGTGTCCACGAGCGAGTACGTGTTAGCGATAATGTACGGGTAAATGATGGTGTCCGGCTCCGTGATGGGGTAAAGGTGCGTGATGCGGTGGCGCTGGCCGTGATACTTTCTGTGGTGGTTGGGGTAAATGTCTCTGTCACGATGTCGGTGACCGTTGCAGTGTGCGTCAGTGTGGCACTCTGTAAAATCGGTGTACTTGTCACGCTGCTGGTCGGTAACTGTGTATGTGTGGGTGTGGGTGTGTTGGATGGTGGAACCGACGTGCTACTGCGTGTCACGCTTGCAGTGACCGTGCTGCTCGCACTGATCGCTGCTGTCTGTGTCGCTATAGGAGTCATGGTTACCGTACTACTTGCTGGCGTTAACGTTATCGCAGTGGTGGTAGGTGCACTGGCAGTGGTGGTAGGTGCACTGGCAGTGGTGGTAGGTGCACTGGCAGTGGTGGTAGGTGCACTGGCAG
>JBKCGB010000166.1:0-5719 GCA_046303375.1 Roseiflexaceae bacterium | reverse complement strand
GGTGGGGGGCGCTCGGGGGTATGGCACGCCGGGGTGTGGCAAAGCCTCGGCCGTGACGATGTCAAACGCATGGTGCAACGGGGCGAAATCGGCATGTTGGTGGGCACCGATGCCGCCTCCGAAGGGTTGAATTTGCAACGCATGGGGTGCCTCATCAATCTCGACTTGCCATGGAACCCGACGCGACTCGAGCAACGCAAGGGGCGCATCCAGCGCATTGGTCAATTGCGTGACGTGGTCGACATCTACAACATGCGCTACCGTGATTCAGTCGAAGACCGCGTGCACACCTTGTTGTCGGAACGACTCAAGCACATCTATGACCTGTTTGGCCAGATCCCCGATGTGCTTAGTGATGTGTGGATTGATATGGCCTTGGGTGCGCAATCGGAGGCCGAGGCGTTGTTGTCGCGGCTGCCCCAGTATCACCCCTTTGTGCGCAAATACACGGCGGTCACCCCCATCGATTGGGACTCGTGTGCGGTGGTGGTCGACGATGAAGATGCGCGCCGCGTATTGGGGCGGGGCTGGTAGAGGCACAGTGGAATCTCCCTGCGGGCGTCATGGAGATTCCACCCCCTTCGTCATTGTATGGTGCCCCAGTGGTGTATAGCGGTAGATGAGATTTGACACGCGATAGTCAGCGTGATAGAGTAGACACGTTGGAAATATTGGAAAGCGACAAAATCACGCATGGTGTGTATGGCATGCATCAGGTGCCCACGTATTTTTTTCACCAAGTATTGTGTACGTTGTAGTGATTGTTGGACTGTTTTTTGAAAAACCGCAAAAGAATTGAGAGGAAGAAGATGGATGTAAACGGACTCATGCTGCTCCACATGATGAATCAAACAATCTGGCCAATCACCTATGTGTCAGTCATCGGCTTCATCACGGCAACAGTGATTGGCATGACCCTGGAGAAGTATGGTCAGATGCGCTTTGTGCCGTACGCAATCAAGGCAGCAGAGCTTTCTCGTGCAATGCTGGTCGGCCTGATTGCCATGGTCTTATTGTTGCGTTTGTTCGTATAAAATTAGGCGACTCGCCGAAATATGCTATGCTACGTTCAATATGTGGTAATGAAAGAGAAGGGATTGATATGCCCAAGTTGATTATCAGCACTGTTGGCACCACACTGCTCAAAGTGCGTGGTGTTGTATCAGCTGACGAGGAACAACTGCTGACCAAACATGCGAATGACATGCATCCCCCCGAGACACTGCGTGCCCTCTTGCACAATGTGGCCGATGATGCACGCTATACGAGTATGGACATATTGCAGACGGCTGAATTTGCCACGTTGCAGCTCTACCGTACCAAGGTGGCCCCACAGCATGCACATTGGTATTTGCCAGGGGCGCGGTACCTGTTTGTGGGCACAGACACCTATACCAGCAAAATGGTGTTAGCCACATTTCGGCGCTTTCTCAATGCCCAATTTCCCCAGGTCAGTATTGGTCAGGATATTGTGGTGCGTGGACTCCAAGTACAAAATACCCACGGACTCGATACCGCACTGCGTGAGCTCTACGATACCCTCAACCGTGCCACAGAGGCATACGATGCCAGCGATGTGTTGTGCAATATTAGTGGCGGGTTTAAGTTTATTTCGGGGTGGATGCAAGCCTATGCGGTGCACAAAGGCTTTGCAACGGTGTACACATTTGAGGGATCGCAGGCTATGGTCCTCTCTGAGCCACGCTTCCCAGGCAACTTTCCACCGCCGCTCGAATATATCTAAGCGTGGTGCCCAACATATCCATACGGGGATGACTCGGTTTTGACGGGGTCGGGTATAGACGAGTAGCGATAAGTGCCTTTAATGCCACGTGAAACTCTGTCACCTTGAGTGGTGCGCCCGGTTCTGGACGGCGGTTCGAATCCGCCCATCTCCACCAGTGTGCGCTGTGGGCGTCATGATACGCCCACCCGCACCGTGTCTCTTGGCCGAAAATAATGTGCGTTTTTTACAGACTATTGTGTGGTGTACGGACTGATCACGTAACGTTGGTCGTCGTACTCCGCGCACGTTGAAAAGATTGAGAGAACAAATGAGTATGCACTGGAATATCACGATTGTGATGGCAAGCATGATGTTGATTGGTATGGGCAATGTGGGCATCTATCTGCTAGTACGGCAGCGTCACAGTGCCGTGGCCCGGCGCATGCTGTCGATACGCACGCGCTTGATGATCTATGTCATTTTGTACGATGCGTGTTGTGTCATTCGCACCGTGGGGGTTACGCTCTGTGCGGTGGGTGTATGGTGTCTGAGTGCCATCCCCTATGTGCCACGTATCTCCGGATTTGTGGCATTGTTGTCGTGGTTGGCAGATGTGTGACAGCGTGGGCACAGCATGCCTCGCATAAACTTGACATGGCAATTGTGCATGCTACAATGCGCATGGTTTGTTGCAACGACATACGTAATGCGGGAGTATCGCACTGTCATAGACGCGTAAAAAGAAAAACTAGCACATTGTTGCGATGATATGCGTACCGTTTGCTCTTGGTGTCGCATGCCATCTGCGCAGCTTCCTTGCGCTGCCTGTTGTCCACCCCCCATAGAAAGGAGTATTGTTACCACCTCACTGCCGCCTTGGCTGCGGCACCTTGCCGGACTCTCATATCATTCTCAACACATGTACTGGTCGCCTGCGCATACGCATGGGTCATGTCTGCGCATGTTGTGACAAACCACGTACTGTTTCACCATATTTCAGGAGTGTATCTGATGATTATTCGTACCCTATTGGATCTCAATCCATCATACCCCGACGTTGCCAGCGACATTCGCGATTGCAACGCCATGCATCGCCGTGTCATGAGCATGTTTCGCCATGTGCGCTATGACCGCAACACCCACCACATACTTTATCGAGTCGATGACGACGATGGACTGCGTCTGCTCGTACACAGCAACGTCATTCCAGACACGAGCTTGATTCCGTTGCGCTATGTGCGTGACACGCCCCGCCCCGATCCGTTGTATGGAGCATGGCTGAAGACCTGTGTCGCAGGGGGCGTGTATCGCTTTCGTCTATGTACGATGCCCAGTAAACGCGACATCCAGACAAGCAAGCGTGTCATGCTGCAAACGGTGGCTGAGCAACATGCGTGGATGGCTCGCAAAGCCCAGGAACATGGATTTACTATTACGGACTGTGCAGTGACGGCGCATCCTCCCATCTACGGCTATGGCAGCCTCTCCCGTGCCCCCATCCAGTACCGACCTGTCACCTATGCGGGGCGGCTGTGTATCCACGACCCGCAACTCATCTATGCGGCAGTCCAGCACGGTATTGGTACAGGCAAGGCACATGGCTTGGGGTTGTTGGAGGTATACGCCGATGCCAACTAGCATGACAGCCAAAACGACGTTGCCGCGTGTGCACGACAGTTGGAGCTTTGTGTACGTAGAATCCGCACACATCGAGCGTGAAGCATATGCGCTTGTTTGTCGTACGACCAAACACACCCTGCGTGTGCCGAGTGCGCAATTCGTGGCAGTGCTCGCTGGGCCAGGCACGACGGTGACCCATGCCGCGGCCACACTGATGGCAGAGCGTGGCTGTAGCCTGATCTGGTGTGGCGAATCAGCCGTGCGCTTTTATGGGCAGGCTACTCCCGAAACCCATGTCACTCCGTACCTGGAACAACAGGCGCAGGCCTGGGCATTCCCGCAGGCGCGCCTCGAAGTCGCGCGCCGCATGTACCGCATGCGCTTCCCCGCTGACGACATCACAGGAGTAACAAGCATCGCGCAGCTCCGTGGTCGCGAAGGGGCACGGATGCGCGACATTTATGCGCAACTTGCCAGCCAATCCGGCGTGGACTGGCAGGGGCGGAGCTACTCCGGCGACGATGGGATCGCCAATCAACCCATTCAGCAGGCCATTAGTGTGGCCAATAGTTGTTTGTACGGCATCTGCCATGCTGCGATTGTGTCGATTGGGATGAGCCCCGGGCTGGGATTTTTCCACCACGGCAACCAGCGCTCGTTTGTATGGGATGTGGCCGACCTCTACAAAGCGCATCTTTCGTTGCCGATTGCGTTCGCCGCAGTGGCGGAATCGAGTGACAGCGTGGCGACGCGGGTGCGCCGGGCCTGTCGCGATGCCTTCTTTCAGGACCGCATCCTCGCCCGGATTGTCCCAGACATCTATGCGCTGTTCGAATTACCGCTGCCCACGGTGCGCTACATCGATTTGAGCCGTGACAGCGATGCTGCACTATTGGGTGAGGAGTAGCCGTATGGTCATCTTTTTGGGCGAGCGTCTGTCGGCATCGTTGAGCGGGTATCTGAGCCAGCACCTGTTGGAGGTTGCCCCATACACGTATGTGGGGGCAATATCGGCGCGCGTACGCATGCAACTGTGTGGCGAAATCACGCGCCAGCTCGGAGTGTTTGGTGCCATGACGGTTATTTACACCAGCAATACGCCACAGGGATATACGATTGTAACGTATGGCGAGACGAAGTACTTGCCGGTGGAATACGACGGCATCCAGCTGATGGCCGTACGGAGTGGTGGTGGCGGGTCGTCGTGATGTGCTGCGGGGCGTACCGTGCATGGAGTGTGCCTGACATGCTCCATGCACCGTGACGCGCTAGTATAATGCATGTAATGACTGCACAAGAATCGGTTGTGTGAGAAAGTGCAACGACCATGATGCTGACCCATACCACGATTCAGTTGAATTTGACGCATGCCGAGGTACAACGTGATCTCAACGATTGCCAAGGCATGCACCGGCGCATTATGCGCTTGTTCCAACATGTGAATGCGACGCGTGATACCAACGAAATCTTGTATCGTATTGATCGCAACGGGGCTGACTGGCAACTGCTGATTCAGAGTACGGCCTATGCCGATGTGACCAGCCTACCAGCCGGATATGCGCGCCCGCCCATTCGGCAGCACGATGACGTGTGGGAACGCTATGCGACGATTCAGACTGGGCAACAATTACCGTTCATGGTAGTAGCCAATATCGTCAAACGCGACAATGTGCTCCGTGCCATGCGTACGATATATGATGTGGCCGAGCAGCATGTGTGGTTGGCGCGCAAAGGCATACAACATGGTTTTGCAGTGGACATGACCGCGCAGGCGCTAGTGCCACTGACGATTGAGCGCGACCCACCAGTTACGGGAGTGCACCCCAACGGGCAGTTGTCATACGACGCCTTTCGTATACGGGGGACGTTGACTGTCACGGATGCAGCACAGTGCGTGCAGGCGTTGGTCACTGGTATCGGCAAGGCCAAAGCGTACGGTTTTGGTTTACTGAGTGTGGTCGGCGTCTAATAGCTCGATTTGCTATTGTATTTTGAGGAAAAACTGCTACAATGGCAGTAATGAGTGGTGCACGTGAGTATGTTAACGTTGTGTTAAGCAATCGCGCACATGTCAAAAATCAACTACATGTAGTATGTTTTTGACAAACCGTACCACTAAATCAAGTGTCCACCCCACGCGCGTGGGGTCTGAAATTTGGGCTATGGCTCACTGACTGTATACGTATAGTCCACCCCACGCGCGTGGGGTCTGAAACGATTGACAAGTGCCTTGTATTTGGTAAGAACAAGGAAAGCCTAATTTCAGACCCCACGCGCGTGGGGTGGACACTTGATTTAGTGGTACGGCTTGTCAAAAACATACTACATATAGTCGAGTTTGGTCAACTACGAGAGCACTTAACACAACCTTAA
>JBKCGB010000165.1:0-16399 GCA_046303375.1 Roseiflexaceae bacterium | reverse complement strand
TCCCCTTGTAATACCTCTCTTGTATGGCATTATAGCATTTGCGTCTTTATAATGGTACCACGCGATTTTTACATATGGTCGTGTGCGACGGATGGACACACAACCGTAGGGGCGTCATTTCATGGCGCCCCTACGCACCGGTGTCATGACGGGTGCGGGCACGCATCACTTGCTCCATAGCCGAGGATGGTGTGAGTGTTGCTCATTTTGGCCAAATTGATTTATCATAAGCATGATGCATCATGCATGAGCAAACGATGTATCAAAGTGTTTATCGTAAGGAGTCGACATGACTGCGTATAGTGTGATGTTGTTTTTGCATTCGTGGATGCGCTGGGCCGTCGTGATTACCGCAGTATTGGTCATCGTGCAAGCATTTCGTGGCTGGTCAGGTGGTGTGGCATGGGATGCCACCAAGGCGCGTTTTGCGTCGTGGTTTGTCAATACGACGAGCATCCAGTTGGTCCTCGGTCTGGTGTTGTACGGCTTTTTGAGCCCAGTCACCCTGCAGGCATTTAGTGACATGGGTGGTGCCATGAAAGATAGCGTCACTCGTTTCTGGGCCGTCGAGCATATGTCGGTCATGCTGGTAGCAGTCGCACTGGCACATATCGGTGCAGGACGCGTCAAGAAAGCTGCCGACGATCAAGCCAAGCACCGTGCTGCTGCTATTTTCTTTACGCTCGCCATCGTATTGATTTTGTTGTCAATTCCGTGGGCTGGAATAACGGCACGTCCGTTGTTTCGTTTCGACTTCTAATGACACTCGATTTGCGTGAACGTATTTTGCACGAGGCGGCGACGCGGTTCGTCGCCTCAGGCTATCATGCCGTCTCCATGCGTGAAGTGGCTGAGGCCGTCAATGCCTCCAAAGCAGCAATTTACTACCATTTTACTGACAAAGAAGCATTGCTTTTGGCTATCATGGAGCAATCACTCACTGAATTGATTCGCATAGTCAATATAGGAATGCACGCCCATACTGCCACCGAAGCCCGGTTAGTTGCAGTCGTTGCTGGACTCCTAGGGCTCAACGCCGTCCAGCGTGCAGCCATGCGTCTCGCCATGTTTGAATTGCAGCATCTGGGTGAAGTACAGCGTAAGTCTTTTGCACAGCGCTACGACCGTGAATTCATCGAGCGTCTGCGCACTATTTTACGTGACGGACAACACGCTGGTGATGTCCGTACCACCGTTGATATCCAAATGGGCACATGGGCATTATTGGGTTTGTTGTACCCTTTTGCATTGATGCCATCACGCGGCTACGATGTCCCTACCTTGAGCCGTACGCTGGTGGAGCTGTTTTTACGCGGTGTGCGCGGATGACGCATCCCCACTCAGCTGCGCGACCAGTTGACTGGGGCTGAGATCAGCCAAGGTGCGCAGGCGCAGTGATACGGGTGGCATCCAGGCATCGACGAGTGCGGGAATTGGGACAGCCACACAGCGCATACTCGCCCGGGCTGCTGCTGTTGCGCCATGTGCTGAATCCTCAAAGACCACACATGTTTCAGGGGCTGTGCCCACGGCATTGGCCGCAGTCAGGAATATTTCGGGTGATGGTTTGACCTGTGCCACGTCATCGCGGGTCACAATCGCCGCAAAGCGCTGGATGAGCTGGTGGTGGGTCAGCCAGCGGGTTACCCAGGCGCGATCGGCGCTCGAGCCGACCGCCAACGTGATGTGGTGTGTATCTGCGTAGTCAAACAGTGCCAACACGCCTGGGCGGAGCGATTGCAGCATGACTCGCTCATGGTAACGCTCGTGATTGATGGTGCGCCAATGACCGCGGTCGATAGGCTGGCCAAGTTTGGCTTCGAGTGCCTCATATGGGTCGAAGCCACCGACTGTGCCTAACCCGTTGCGCCACTCTTCGATGGCCAGGGTATGCCCGTGTGCTTGCCACATTTCACTCACCACCACAAAATCTTGCGACTCGGTATCGAGAATTGTCCCGTCGAAATCAAAAATAAACGTGCTAATGCGCATAATCATCCTTGTGTGCAGATTGGTAAAATTATCGTAGCACAACTGCGACCATGACGAGAGAGGAACATCTATGTGGATTGCCCCACGACTACAGCACCGCGTTATTGCGATTACTGGGGGCGCGCATCGGCTGGGTGCTGCCGTGGTACGGCTCGCTGCTCAGCATGGTATGCGAGTGGCGTTTAGTTATCACCGCGCGGTATCAGATGCGCATGATTTGTGTGCCGAATTACGTGCATCAGGCCAGCATGTGTGGGCGTGGCAGGGTGATTTGACCCAGCCAGGTTCCCCTGAAGCATTTGTTGATGCGGTGGTAGCAGAGTATGGTGCACTCGATGTGCTGGTCAACAATGCGGGGGTATGGCAGGCTACCCCAGTGGGTCAAGTAGCGGCGCATGACTGGGATGTCATGCTTGATCTCAATGTGAAAGCCGCATTTCATACCATCCAACATGCGGTGCCAGCGTTGCAGGCAGCGACGGGCGCAGTCGTCAACATCTGTGACGCAGGAGTGTATCGTCCATGGCGCCACTATACGCCCTATTTGGCCAGTAAAGGTGCACTCGTCACGATGACGACTGCGCTTGCACGTGAGCTCGCACCTGATATCCGCGTCAATGGTGTCGCCCCTGGTCTCGTATTGCCTGCCACAGATTGGCAGGAGCCACAAATTCAGCGTGTGGTGCATGCGGTGCCGTTGCGGCGTGTGGGGACTGCCGCAGATGTGGCTGAGGCAGTGCTGTTTCTGGCGAGTGCACCGTATATCACGGGCGTTATATTGCCAGTGGATGGCGGATTGACACGCTAAAAAACACCACACGGGCTTGGCCCGTGTGGTGTTGGTCATACATGCGCGCATTAGGGAGTACGTGTGCGTGACGGCGTGCGTGTGTTTGTTGGCGTCTTGGTGTTCGACGGTGTGACGGTTTCAGATGGTGTCACTGTTTCTGATGGGGTCTGGGTAATCATGGGTGGCGGTGTGGTAGTGCGTGAAGTCATTACGTTGCCAACCGACATTCCCGCAACGATAATGGCGCCTGAGCTCAACCCGACAATCGAATTCTGGTTGTCGGAGTCCACGAAGATAACGTTACGCCGTGCCGAGAAGGGGAAGTTGGTGTAGATCGAGTTGCCCCAGACAACCAACGTACCATCAGCTTTCACTGCAAATGAGCACTCGCGGCCAGCCGCAATTTGTACGATATTGGTTGCCGCAGCAGGGATGCGTAGCTGCCCCTTGGCATTTGAGCCCCAGCCGACCACCCGCCCATTGTCGAGCAATGCCAACGAATGGTTTTCACCAGCACTGATGGCTACCACATCACGCAATCCAGCGGGGACCTTGGCTTGGCCGAGGCGATTATCACCCCAAGCGACCACGGTACCGTCGGCACGCAGTGCAAGTGCGTGGCGGTCACCACCGTCAAGTGCAATGACATTTGCAGAGGTTGTGTCATACAAGAACGGTGGTACGTTGGTTTGCCCCCATTCGTTGCGCCCCCAGGCTTCTACGGTGTTGTCTTGGGTGATGACCATCGCGAAACGTCCACCAGCAGCAACCGCTTTGACGTTTGTCATGGCTTCGTTTGGTGGCTCACCTTCACCATACAGGCTCTCCCCCCACGTGTATAGATCGCCGTTACCGGCCACGGCGTATGCCGTGTTAATACCTGCAGCTACGTCCTTGAAGAGCAGTGTACGAGCTGCCAACGGGATAGTTGATTGTTGGAAATTGTTCGATCCCCAAGTGACCAATGTGCCGTTATTGAGCAACCCAATGACAAACAAATTCCCAATTGCCGCATTGCGCAACTGATTCGGGCGTGGTGTCAGCGACGGGGTAAAGGTATCGGTGGGTGTGGGCGTGTCGGTGGATGTCGGGGTATTGGTGGGTGTCGATGTATCCGTGGGTGTCAATGTAAATGTCGACGTGGATGTTTCGGTCGGTGTCGATGTATCCGTAGGCGTCGGCGTATTGGTCCGTGTCGGCGTGCTGGTGCGTGTGTTTGTCGGGGTATTGGTTGCAGTGGCCGTACGGGTTGCCGTCTGAGTCGGTGTGGACGTATTGGTGAATGTAGGGGTAATGGTAAAGGTTGGTGAGATGCCAGTGAATGTGACTGACGACTTGCCAACCGCATTCTCAATCCCCGTACCAGTTAAACCACTTGCACTGCTCGACGTAATCGTATACGTTGCATTTGCAGTTGCACCCACATCGAAGTCGATGACACAGTTTTCAAGCGCATTAACAGCAGCACCACTGACAGTAAGCGTACTCCCAGATACGGACACCGTGGCACCACAGGTGTTGTTGATACCACCAAATACCAACCCAGCCGGCAACGTAAAGGTATACCCGAGTCCAGATGCGTTGCTGAGCATGGAGTTATTGAGTGTGAGGTAGAGATGCCCGATACCACTGACGCTTTCATCGAGCCATGTGGCTTCGAGATTGACTGCCTGCTTCCCCACGTAGGTCAGATTTTCGACCGTATATGTGCCGGCAGCACTGCCAAGCGTATGCTGAATCATAAATCCAGCATCATGTGTGTTGGTGGGATCATTGAGGTCGTTTTGCGCATATTCGCCGATATCACCACCAGCCACGACGCTGGGATACGGGTGTGTGTAATACTGTGCTACTGCACCTTGGAATGTTGACATGCTGGTCGAGCGCAACACTTCGCGCATGCCAAAAATAGCCTGACTATCGGTTTCAACACTCGTGACATCACGCATCGGCGACAGCGTGAGCATGCCATGTGCTTCTTTGTCGTAGTCGCCAGTCGGTGGCGTCTGCCCAGGTGCGGTATCCCCACCCTTGTAGAGTTTGACAGTCCCCGTATTACCTACTGGGATAATGACTTTGTAGGATTCTTTGTAGTAGCGATTGGGGAACGTATATTTGATTGACCGCACCACGGTATAGACACGAGTGCTAATGGTCTTGGTATAGGTCAATACTGCCGACCCATCACCCGTCGTCGACCCACCGCTGGTGCTCGCAGTGCCGGTCAGGTTGCCGATAACGAGATCATCAAAGGTGTCAGCACCACTCAACTCGCGCGATGCACGTGAGCCGTTCATTGATGTGTAGAGCGTGCCACCGACATTGAGATGGAACCCCATCTCACCACCGAGATATGCATAGACATCATTACGATGTTTAATCTGCTCACCGAAGCGCGCCACATTAAACGTCATACGGATGCCATCTGACCCGTCTGTCGCAACACCCCCGCCTCCATTAATTGTGACTACACTCGATGCACTCGGCGCAGCAGCATAACTGGTTTGCTGTGGCTGAATGGGAAAGAGTGTCAATACAATCACAACAAGTGTGGTAATTGACCAATATTTGGTGTGGGATAAACGTGTCATAATCATGTATACCATGTGCATCATCAAAAATATCAACTCCATGGTAGCGTGTTACAGTACGGTGTGTCAAGTTGACATACAACAAACCGCATAACATTTTCATTACAATACGTAGATGATTTTATTGTACTATCTGTAATGAAAGTACTCATAATTACTATGCGCAATCTCTCCAATACGATGATTGTCTCGTATTACAAAACAGATATTACTTTGGGCGCACCTGTCCACTCGGGGCACGTTCGTTTGTCGCATCTGATTCAGTTTGGGCAGCCTGCCGATCCAACACAACTTTGATGGCGGCATCAGTCATATGTGTGCTCCAATACGCCATGATAATCGCAAAGAATAACAACAACAGAATCAACAACAGTGCAGAAATCACAAAGAGCAGACTTGCAATCACCAACATCAGGAGTGAGGCAAATGCGTTGGTAAACATCAGTCCAGCTGCATTGCGAAAAATCATTCCCAGCGATGAGTCTGGTTGGCGTGCCAAGACTGGCAACAAAAACGCAAGGTAGATAACCCACAACAACGTTAAATCAAAGAAGAGGACAATCAGTGGCACCGCAATATTGCTGGGGATTTGTGCTGTATTACCGTAAAACCACATATTGAACACACATGTCAGTAACACCCCTGCCCACACGGCGTGCACTGCCACTCGTTTGCCAAAGTTGATGCGCATGCCGGTAATGAGGTCGCGCCAGCTTACCGCCAGACCATCAACGACACGGCGTGCCAAATAGCTGAGCGCACCATTGGCCACCACAAAGAGGATAAATACTGCGATGCCAAGCAACAGTGCTCCCGCAAAAAAACCTGCAACCATGTTTTGATAGACCAACAGGGCGAGCGGTGCCACCATGATGCACCAGAGGGCATTCGCAAAGATACTGAGAAACATTTCTTCAAAAAAATCTTTGCAGCTTAGCCAAAACGTGCGTAATGCAATCATAAATATGTTACTCCTTTGTTGATGCTGATGAGGGCTGCGTTCGGTCCTGCAACACGTGTGCCAGCCGCCGGATACTCTGGTATTCGTGCCACGGCCATGGTGCCGAGGTAATCCACGCACGGATATGGTGGATGGATGCAGTGCGACGTGACTGGATGTACTGACGTTGTTGCCACAATATGCGCCAATCCGCCCAAATACTGAGACGGCCAGCAATACCAGCCCAGTGACCATGCAGCGCCAACCAGGTGCAAGCAACCACATCATACAACAGGATGCGATGCCAGTAGCGTAGCCAGAGTGCCGTGGGCAGGCAACGAATCATGGTGCGCCAGCGATTGCGCCCCAGCAACCGTTGCTTGAACGGTGAGCCTTGGCCACTGGTGGCCGAGTAGACATGGCGGATGCGTGCCCGTGGTTCGAGTACCGTGTGCCAGTTGCGCAGGCGGGCGCGCCATGCCAGGTCGACGTCTTCGAGATAGTTGAAAAAGTCATCAGCAAAGAAGCCAATATCATCGAGCATGTGGCGGCGCAACAACACCGCTCCGCCACTCGCACCCGCGATTAACACTGGTTCACGGGGCAGGGTATCAATTGGCATGGTGAAATCGCGATCGACGGCCACCCCATCACTGCGCAACTCGATCCCCGTGGATGCGACCAGATGGGGGGCATGGTCAAAGACGAGGGTGGCTGCAATTGCCCCTACATCGTGTGCTACTGTGGCTGCGTGTTGGCGTAACCAGGTCAACGCATCGGGTGCCACAAAGGCGTCGTTGTTGATGAGCAGAATCCACGGGTGGCGGCACATGGGCAATGCCGCATTGTTGCCACCGGCAAAGCCGATATTGTGTGGGAGTGCAATCACGTCGACCCATGGGGCATGTGTGGCTAGCCAGGTCACGCTCTCATCATGAGACCCATTGTCAACCACAATCACCTGGTCAGTGGGGATGAGTGTAGGATGGAGGGCGGCCAGACACTGTGTCAGGAGCTGTTTGCCGTTCCAGTTTACGATGACGATCGAGAATGCCAGGGAGGTCATGGAGCGCCGCTGAGCATGCGCCACCACCGTACCCAGTTTGGTTCGGTGATTTGAATGGTTACCGTATCGCTCACCGCACTTGGTTGTGTGAGCGTGGTTGTGTCACTGATGATGCGGTCTGGGTACGTCGGCATGATCACGGTGTCACCGGGGCGGGCGTACCCCAACTGCTCACGCGCCACGAGTTCGGCGTAATCAGTGGATTCGTAGTACAAGACCGATTGGCGTAAATCACGGTTTTCTGCGTTTAGACGTGCCACATCTGCACGCACTTCTTCGCGGAGTTGCTCCAGTTGTGCTTGGCGCACTACCTGATTCACGAAGTTAAAGAGAAACAGTCCGCCGACGATCACGACCACTATTGCCGCAGGAGAAAGACGTCGCCGGCCAAACACACTCAACCAGCGCCATGCACTGGGGCGGCGAGTGCGTCTGACCGTTGATCGTACAGCAGAAGGACGTGGACTCATGGGCGAATCCCGTATGTGGAATAAGAACTATTTGTCGCCACGATTGCTACGGGGAGCTTCGAGCAACAAGGGCTCGTCAGCATTGGCCGACATCGTGCTCTGCCCGCGGAACAAACCACCTGGTTCGATGTGCAGTGCAGACGTCATAATGTCGCCCCATACCTTGCCAGTTGGTGAGATTTCGAGTTGGTCTACGACGGTAATCTCGCCACGTACGGCACCTGACACGTGACAGTTTTGCGACTTGATGGTGGCAATGACCCGCCCCGTCTCGCCGATAATCAGATTGCCAAGCACCTCGACATCGCCTTCGACGGTACCGTCAATACGCATGTTTCCGTCAGATTTAATGGTGCCGACAAAACTCGTGTTGCTCCCAATCACGGTCTCGGGTTTGGTATTGCTGACCGTGGTAACCGCTGTTTGGGGTTTTTTGCTACCGAACATGTAGTTCCTCCATGTAGTGTTTGGCAAGTACGCAGTGCATAAGGTGATATGTACGGAAAGGAACGCAGATGCCGAAACAATTGAGTCACACTGTTACCATGTGATTCGAGATACAAACGATATTATAGATGATAGACAGGTGGTGAGGCAAGTGTCAAAGTTTTCAGTGAGATGACAAGAATCTGATGCGCACAACTATTTAGGTGGTGTACCCACGGGTATCTCATAGCCGTGTTGTGCCAAAAAACGCCGGTCGTCAGCATCGAGTGCCACAGATGCCAGCAAGTCGGGACGGCGTTGCAACGTGCGCAACAAGCGTTGCTGCCGGCGCCATTGTGCAATCGCTCCATGATTGCCACTCGCCAGTACTGCGGGTACTGCTTGGTCTTGCCATACCGCAGGGCGTGTGTAGTGTGGGTATTCGAGTAGCCCATCACTATGCGATTCTTCTGCAACAGAATCGTGATTGATCACACCATCCACATAGCGCGATACGGCGTCAACTACCACCATGGCAGCGAGCTCACCACCCGTCAGTACATAGTCGCCAATCGAGATTTCTTGCTGCACATAGGTGGTGCGTACACGCTCGTCGATTCCTTCGTAGTGCCCACAGATCAACAGTAAGCGTGGCCGTTGACTGAGTGCGAGCACTAGGCGTTGATTGAGCACTTCGCCATCGGGGCTGAGATATACAACGTGTGCTGGTGTACTCGCTGCCGCCTGGGCGGCAGTAATAGCGCGGGCGAGTGGCTCGATTTTCATGACCATCCCTGCACCACCACCATACGGCGTATCGTCACAGGTACGATGCCGATCGCTGGCATGTGCCCGGATGTCGTGGACGGCGATATGGATTTTGTCGGCCTGTTGTGCCCGTTTGATGATACTCGCCTGAAATGGGCTGGTAAACATGTCGGGGAAAAGTGTCAAAATATCAAAGCGCATGCGCATCCTCGTGAGGGGTATCGTGCTCCCTCATCATTGTACTGTGAAGTCATGCATATCAGCGAATCGTAATCTGATATCAATATTGTTACTATACAAAAATAGCACGCATGTGCTATACTCCATACCAGCATGCAATGGAACAAAGGACGCAACAATGACCACACTCGTAATTGGCGATATGGCACCTGATTTCACCCTGTTGAGTGATGCAGGCACGCCTATCACCTTGTCTGCCTTACGGGGGCAGACAGTGGTGATTTATTTCTACCCCAAAGACGATACTCCAGGGTGTACCACGCAGTCGTGCGGGTTCCGTGATAATTATGCAGTCATCCAAGCCGCTGGTGCAGTAGTGCTGGGCATCAGTCCCGACACCGTGGCATCGCATGTCAAATTCAAACAAAAGTTTGCCTTACCCTTCCCGCTGCTTGCGGATACCGAACATACCGTGTGTGAGGCATACGGTGTGTGGGGTGAAAAGAGCATGTACGGCAAGAAATACATGGGTGTGACACGTAGTCATGTGGTGGTGGGTCCAGATGGACGCCTCGTTGATGTACAAATCAAAGTCAGCCCCGAAGAAAGTGTCAGCCGCGCCCTGAGTGCAGTGCAGTAATACGCATAAATACGAGTAAGGAGACAACAATGGCACCACGCATCATCACCGGTGAAAGTACCAAACGCATCCGCTGGATGGTTACCCTGCAGGGGGGCCTCGAGGCGCTTTTCCGTACCCGTCGCGATGTATTAATCGCTGGTGGTGTGCCATGGTACACCCACCCCGCCAAAAGCGACAGTGCTACCCCAGACGTGTTTGTGGCCTTTGGGGTGGCGCGTGGCGAGCGTACCGCGTATCGCCAGTGGGACGAAGGCAATGTGGTGCCACAGGTCGTCTTTGACGTAATTGTGCCAGGGATGAGCATGGTCACCATTTGTCGACGACTCAAGTTCTATGAGCGTGCCGGTGTCGAAGAATACTACATGTATGATCCTGATACCAACGAAACCATAGGATGGCTCCACAACGGCAGCCATTTCGAAGAAATCGATACCTTGGCAGGGTGGCATAGCCCTCGCCTCGGTGTGCACTTCAGTATCGAAGAGGGTGAGTTGGTCTTGAGTCGTCCCAATGGTGAACGCTTCATGAGCTACGTCGAGTTGGCTGAGCTCTATGAGCGCGACCACGAGCGTGCCCAACAAGAGCACGAACGTGCTGAACAAGAACGTGCCCGTGCTGATCATCATGCTGCCCGCGAAAAGATGCTCATTGCACGACTGCGCGCCTTGGGCTTTAATCCGGACGACGTCACCGCAGACAACTTCGCCGAAAGCATCGACACCAGCGAACGCGCCGCTGTCGAGTAAATCTACTGCCGATACGGGGTGCGACTCCGTGGGCGCGACTGCGGTGAGCGGCGCGTGAGTGCACTCTCGATGTCGGCTGTGGCAATCACGTTGCCGTCAGATGTCTGATGCACGGGAATCCCGTATGTTGCCGCCCACTGCCACAGTGTGGCTACCGGTAGTTGGAGTTGCCGTGCTGCAGCTTCAATCGTAATCAGGGAGTGCCGGTAGATGGTGTGGTGGATGACGGCGCTGAGTCCCGGCCATTGGGGTGTGCTCTTCATGGGCGTGCTCCTTGAGCCATTCAACAACCGTCTGCTGGCGGCAGCGCCAATGGGTTGCCCCACCAAAGCATGTGCCCGGTAGCGCATCGTTGGCGAGGTGGTGGGCGAGCCAAGCATACGGCAAATCACAGATGACGACGAGATCCATCACCGTACAAATGTCGGGGAGTGGGGTGCGCTGCTGTGCGAGCTGTGCAAGTGCATGGCGGTAGTAGTTGATGTGTGGGTGCATGCATCCCTCCGTCTTTGTGTAGTGAATCTAGCCATACTGTAGCGAGGGATGGATGCATGCGTCCATCCCCCGATTATCCTCAAAAACATCCCCCGTAAAGCGCACCAAACGTGTGATGGCGTGATGTGGGGTATTTTCGTCATTCATATGCCAAAAGACCCGTATGGACCAATGTGTCGTTTGTAGGGTATATGCGTTGATGCGTCATGTGCGACATCGAGCGCGTTTTTTACTATGGAGTATGCCGTATCTGCTGCAATCCGTGTCTTACGTTGAGCTCGGCGCGAATGGCACTCGGATGAAATGTTGCATCTGATTTCGCACCAGCGTTCGACTGCATCGTTGTACTCCTCCAATGCGATCCAGCGTGCGTGATGTGCAATGTTGCGTGGCTTTGCATGCTGCAGTGTATGCAGCTGTGGTTATTCTATCTTCGATACAAAAGGCTTTATAGATGTGATGGTAATGACGGAGCTTATAGTGACAGGTCATGCCAACAACAGGCTACTCAGATCCTTGCGACAGACGCACATCGAGTGTGGCGATATCAGCCACACTCGATGCCGTACAATCCAAACCCTCATGTGGAATGCTTCATTGTTTATTCATCGTCATCATGCGAGTCTGCATGCGCCGTCAAAATCATCAGCCCGTTGCTCGATGGCATCATCGACATGGCGCGGAAGCGGTGCTCTTGCACGGGTACTGGCATATTGGCGGCGCATGGCGTGCCAAATTTGGGCTGTGCGTAGGGCAAATGCGTGGTGCCTCGGGCGAGGATGTGCAGGTAGTTGGCTAGCGCGCCTTCCCACGGCTGTCCGTGGTTCCATGGCACTGCTGAGCGCGCATTGCAGTAGTGTGCCACAAACGAGCGGCGCAAGCGGTCTTTGCTTTTGTTGGTGTGTGAGCGGTGCAGCACGTGCCCACCAAAAAAGACCACATCGCCGGGGTCGGCTTCGACTTTGACTTCACGGCCGGCATATTTGGCAGCGACACGCGTCAACCCATTTTTGCTTTCGTCCGTGTTGCTGGCGCCAAAGATGGGCTGGATGTCGCTGATGACCTGGTCACCATTGGGTGATTGGCCATCACTATCGGGATAAATGGGCTCGTGTTGTGAGCCTTCGGTCATCCACAAGCAGCCGTTTTCTTCGTCGGCGCGGTCGATCGCCAGCCAGGCACCAATCAAGGTGTCAGGCTGAGACGGGATATAGTAGGCATCTTGGTGGTAGCCTTGACCGGGTTGACCGGGCTGTTTGAAAAAGAGCATCGTCTGCAACGCAAGCACATCGGGACCGATGAGCGCCTCGAGCACGTCGAGAATTCGTGGGTGGAGCAAGTAGCGCTCGTGGATTTCAGACACGCGGTGGAGCATGTGTACGCGTAGCCAGTATTGCACGCGTTGCTCGGGGGTAAGTGTGTCTGGGGGAAGTGGTACGCCGGGGATGACTTCGCGCCCGTAGCGCAGATTATCGGTGTGGGTGGCGAGCTCGGCGACTTCAGCAGGCGAAACCAGCCCCTTGACGGCCAAGTAGCCGTGCTCACGGAAAAATACATACTCGTCGACGCTGACGTGGTAGCGGTCAGTACGGACAGATGCAACTGTGCTCATATCGACTCCTTTGTCTCTACAGGTACGTTTCTGCACCATCATACCATGACATGTGCATCATGAAGATAGCGAGAATATGCCGATTTCTTCACTTTCATTTAACATAATATTTCATTTGTAATCGTATTGTAATCTAATAAAAACATCGAATTCGGGGGAAAAATGGGATTTAGGGCATCAGAACCAAAAGTATTCGATTTGACATAGGCGAGTGCGTTATGGTATCATTCTTCCTTGCCGGCAAACCGGCGACAGTGTGAAGTAATTCGAGTACCCTCGCTCTAAGGCGCAGCTGGTGTTGCGACCAGACCCAGAGGGTAACGTGTTTTTTGTGTGCAGTGGGGACTGAGGAGAAAGCAGAGAGCATGCCGACGATCAATCAGTTAGTACGAAAGCCACGCAAGCCGGTAGAGCGCAAGGTCAAAGCACCAGCGCTCCGCTTCAACTACAACGTGTTGAAGGGCAAATTGACGCGTGGGAGCGGGTCACCGTTCAAGCGAGGGGTATGTACGCAGGTCCGTACGATGACCCCCAAGAAGCCGAACTCGGCACTGCGCAAGATTGCGCGTGTGCGTTTGTCAAACGGCATGGAAGTGACGGCGTACATTCCAGGTGAGGGGCACAACCTGCAGGAGCACTCTGTAGTGCTTATTCGCGGTGGTCGTGTCAAAGACTTGCCGGGTGTGCGTTACCACATTGTGCGTGGCACGTTGGACTCACAGGGTGTGGCCAACCGCAAGCAGGGTCGTTCGAAGTACGGCACCAAGAAGGCGAGTGCCGCGCCAGCCAAGAAGAAGTAGCACTCAGACGAGTGACTGTTGATAGGGTGAGAGGTCGATATGCCCCGACGTGGCAAGACAATCAAGCGTGAAGTGCTCCCCGATGCACGATTTGGTAGCATGGTAGTCACGCAGTTAATCAACAAGACGATGATGCGTGGCAAGAAGAGCGTCGCAGAAAAAATCGTCTACGGCTCATTGGAGATGGCTGCAGAGCGTATCAAGAAGACCCCCATGGAAGTATTGGATGGGGCGTTGCGCAATGCAGGTCCGGTCATTGAAGTCAAGCCGCGCCGTGTAGGTGGTGCCACCTACCAGGTACCGGTCGAGGTCAAGGCAGAGCGTCGTTTGTCGTTGGCAATTCGTTGGTTGTTGGGCTCAGCGCGGTCGCGCAGTGGCAAGCCAATGATTGAGCGTTTGGCCACAGAGTTGGTCGATGCCTACAACAACACGGGTTCGACCATCAAGCGCCGTGAAGACGTACAGCGCATGGCAGAAGCCAATCGCGCCTTCTCGCACTACGGTCGCTTCTAATTGAGTAGCAAATTGTCGCATGCGCGACACAAGGAGTAGGTAAGGGTTATGCCTCGCGAAACACCGTTGAATCGCTACCGTAACATCGGCATTATCGCGCACATTGATGCGGGTAAGACGACTACCACGGAGCGCATCCTCTACTACACCGGTCGTACATACAAGATCGGTGAAGTACACGAAGGCACCGCAACCATGGACTGGATGGAGCAGGAGCGTGAGCGTGGGATCACGATTACAGCTGCCGCCACCACCGCCGAGTGGGAAGTAGCGGGTGTCAAGTATCGTATCAATATCATTGACACGCCCGGTCACGTCGACTTCACCGCTGAGGTGGAGCGTTCGTTGCGTGTGCTCGACGGTGGCGTAGTCGTCTTTGACGCAGTGGCCGGTGTGGAGCCGCAGTCAGAAACGGTATGGCGCCAAGCCGACAAGTACCGCGTGCCGCGCATTTGTTTCGTCAACAAAATGGATCGCACTGGGGCTAATTTCGAGCGAACTGTTGACATGATTGTCGACCGCCTCGGTGCCAAGCCGGTGTGTATCCAGTTGCCCATCGGTGCTGAAGACCGCTTCCGCGGTATCATCGACCTCATCGAGTTCAAGGCGGTGTTGTACACCGACGACTTGGGCAAGAAAGAAGAATGGGTCGAGATTCCTGACGAGTTCAAGGCACATTCAGAAAAAATGCGCAACGAGATGATTGAGCGCATTTCTGAGACAGACGAAGAGCTAGTGACGATGTATCTCGAGGGGCAGACCCCGAGTGTCGAGCAGTTGCGCACGGCGTTGCGCGCTGCTACGATCGCTAATACGCTGGTGCCGGTGTTGTGTGGTGCAGCGTTGCGCAACAAGGGTGTGCAGCGCATGCTCGACTGTGTGACCTACTACTTGCCGTCACCGCTCGATATCCCGGCCATGAAGGGTGTCATGCCTGGTACGGACACCGATGCTGAGGATGTCGAATTCATTGTGCGTAAAGCAGATGATGGCGAGCCGTTTACAGCGCTGGTCTTCAAGATTTTGGCAGACCCATTTGTGGGGAAGCTGGCATATTTCCGCGTCTACTCGGGTAAGCTCGAAAAGGGCAACTACGTGTTGAACACGACCCGTGGTCGCCGTGAACGTGCTGGTCGTCTGATTCAGATGCATGCCAATCACCGCGAAGAAATCGACGAAGTATTGGCTGGCGATATTGCCGCCATGGTCGGTCCCAAAGAAAGTTTCACGGGGGACACGATTTGTGATCCCGAGAATCCGGTATTGCTCGAAACCATCCGCTTCCCCGAGCCGGTGATTCAGTTGGCCATCGAGCCCAAGACCAAAGCCGACCAAGACAAGATGGGCATTGCACTCAACAAACTGGCCGAAGAAGACCCCACGTTCCGCGTCTTTACCGACCAGGAAACAGGGCAGACCATTATCGCCGGTATGGGTGAGTTGCACCTCGAAGTCATCGTCGACCGCATGCGCCGCGAATACAAGGTGGAAGCCAGCCAAGGCAAGCCCCAAGTCGCCTATCGCGAGTCGATTACGTCACCTGCCGATATTGACAGCAAGTTTGTGCGTCAGTCGGGTGGTAAGGGTCAGTACGGTCACGTCAAATTGCAACTCGAGCCACTTGAGCGTGGCAAAGGGTTTGAGTTTGTGAATGCCATCGTGGGTGGTACCATTCCACGTGAGTATATCCCCGCTGTCGAAGCCGGTGTCAAAGAGGCCATGGCTGGTGGGGTGATGGCAGGGTATCAGGTGGTTGACCTCAAAGTCACGGTGTACGATGGTTCATATCACGATGTGGACTCATCAGAAATGGCCTTTAAGATTGCCGCATCAATGGGTCTCAAAGACGGCGTGAAAAAAGCCGGTCCGCAGATTCTTGAGCCGGTCATGAAGGTCGAAGTCGTCACGCCCGAAGACTTCCTCGGTACGGTGTTGGGTGACCTCAACAGCCGCCGTGGCCAAGTCGAAGGCATGGAAGCGCGTGGGAATGCGCAAGTGGTACGTGCATATGTGCCGCTTGGTTCAATGTTCGGGTATACGACAGAATTGCGCTCGTCAACACAGGGTCGAGCAACTTCGTCGATGGAGTTTGCCTATTATGCGCCGTTGCCAGATCATCTGGCCAAAGAAATCATCGAGAAGCGGCGCGGTTAGTTTGTGTGTCGGTTATGGAATTAGTTGTTTTGTAGGTAATGTGGAGGCATGAGGAGTCATGGCAAAGCAGAAGTTTGAGCGCAACAAGCCACATATCAACGTCGGCACCATTGGTCACGTCGACCACGGTAAGACCACGTTGACGGCCGCCATCACCAAGGTGTTGGCATTGCGCGGTGCTGCCCAATTCACGGCGTACGACCAGATCGATAA
>JBKCGB010000164.1:0-4374 GCA_046303375.1 Roseiflexaceae bacterium | reverse complement strand
GTAGTAATCAACCCGGAAGCGCAGCACGTTGCCGTCCTCGATGGCGTGAGTGATGGTATAGGCGTGGAGCTGCTTCTGAAAGAGCTCCATGGTGGTGGTCATGGAGGCTTGGTCATCCTCGATTTTCACCTTGCTGGCATTTTCCACAAAAATGGGTGTGCCCGTAAAGCCGAAGAGCTGTGCGCGTGGGAAGAACTCCTTGATGGCACGGTGATTTTCGCCGAACTGTGAGCGATGACATTCGTCGAAGATGAAGACGATGCGTTTGTCTTTGAGTGCGGCGAGCTGCGCTTTGTAGGTCGGTTGGTTGTTTTTGGTGCGTTGCGTGTTGCGCGTGCTCTGTTCGTCGAGGGCCATGCCCAACTTCTGGATGGTGGTGACGATGACCTTGTCGGCGTAATCATCCGAGAGCAGGCGGCGCACCAGGGTGGCCGTGTTGGTGTTTTCTTCGACACAGCCCTCTTGGAAGCGGTTGAACTCCTCGCGCGTCTGGCGGTCGAGGTCTTTGCGGTCCACGACGAAGAGGCATTTCTCGATGTCGGGATTATCTTTGAGCAGGGTGGCCGCTTTAAACGAGGTCAGCGTTTTGCCGCTGCCGGTGGTGTGCCAAATAAAACCGTTGCCGGCATTGTCGTCGATGCACTTGACGATGCGTTGTACGGCGTAGACCTGGTAGGGGCGCATGATGAGCAGCTTTTGTTCGCTGGCGATCAGCACCATGTAGCGGCTGATGGTCTGACCCAGCGTGCATTTGGGCAGGAACGTGTCTGCGAAGGTGCTGAGGTGCGTGATTTTCTGGTTGCGTTCGTCGGCAAATTCGTAGATGGGCAAAAAGCGCTCTTCCTGATTGAAGGCAAAGTGACGCGTATTGTTGTTGGCGAAATAGTAGGTGCGGTCGCGATTGCTGACGATGAAGAGCTGCATGAAGCAGAGCAGTGTCTTGGTGTAGCCGTTGCCGGGATCGTTTTTGTATTCGACGATTTGCTCCATGGCACGGCGGGGGGTAATACCGAGCGTCTTGAGCTCGATTTGCACGCAGGGCACGCCGTTGATGAGGAGTATCACATCGTAGCGGTGGTGGCTATTGGACGTGTTGATGCGGAGCTGGTTGACCACCTCGTAGGTGTTTTTGCACCAATCCTTGATATTCACGAGCGTGTAGTTGAGCGGTGTGCCGTCGTCCCGCGTGAAGCTGTTGATGCTCCGCAGGGTTTTCGATGCGGTGAACACGTCCGGCGTGATGAGCTCGTCGAGGAGCCGGGCAAACTCGGTGTCGGTGAGGCGGACACGATTGAGGGCCTCGAACTTATTGCGGAAATTGTCTTCTAGTGCCTTACGGTCGCGAATGTCATCGCGGTACTCGTATTTGAGGGCTTTGAGTTTATCAATGAACTCGTATTCAATCGTCTCTTCACGGACTTTTGATTGTTTGCTCGGCATTATATGACTCCTGGCGATGTGTGTGGGCATCGTCGCATCGCTATAGTAGTGGCGTACAGACCGCGCCGTGATCGGCGACGCGTTGTGTGGATTTGGTCAGGTTCATCGGTAGCGTCCAGCGTCGTACGGTGTTGATATACATTATAACGTTAGTTGGGGAGTGTGTGGGAATTCTCCCAGCGCCCGCCCGGACGTGTGCCATGCGGGGGTGCCATGAAATGACACCCCCACGGGTTCCTATCTGCGCCCGCATATATCCCGAATTTCAATTGACAATTTACCCAATACCCACTACTATACACAGCATGAAGAATCTTTCCGTGTACACAACCCGTATGTTGCGACGAGCTGACCGCCGACGAGCCCGAATGGAGCCCGGAGCGGTGGCGTGTCGTGGGGAATAGCGGATAGATTCACCCCAAACACCAGTCACACCACCCCGGGAGCCATAGCGGCCCCGGGGTTTTTGTATGACAAAGGATATGCACATGGTACGTGTGGGCATTTGTGGCGTGACAGGGTATGCCGGCTACGAAGCGTTGCGCTGGTTGCGCCGCCATCGGCATGTGGAAGTGGTCTTTGCCACGTCTGAAGCACAGGCGGGCAAGTCGTTGGCCGAATCATACCCGGGGCCACTCGACATCATGTTGACGTCGGTCGATGATGCGCCCTTTGACAAGGTCGACGTGGCCTTGCTGGCCTTGCCACACGGTGCCGCCGCCCGCACTGCTGTGCGCGCGCTCGAGGCGGGCGCCAAGGTGGTCGATTTCTCGGCGGACTTCCGCCTCGATACGCCCGAGCGCTATGCCAAGTGGTACAACCACACCCACGAATTCCCCGACATGCTGCCCATCCCCTACGGCATCCCCGAGCTCAACCGTGACGCCATCGCCACGGCGCGCCTGGTCGCCAACCCGGGCTGCTACCCCACGTCTGTCATCCTCGGCACCATGCCGTTGCTCCGCGCCGGTGTGGTGACCGATCCTACCATCATCGTGGATGCCAAGTCGGGCGTATCGGGGGCCGGGCGCGCCGCCAAAGTCAACATGCTCTTTGGCGAGATCCACGATACCGTCACCCCCTACAATATCGGGCATGTGCATCGGCATGTGGGCGAAATCGAGCAAGAATTGGCCAAACTCAGCAGTAGCATCACGCCCACGGTCATCTTTAACCCGCACCTCATCCCCGTGACGCGCGGCATGTTGAGTGGGATTTATGTGCGTGTGGATGCCAGCCTCGACGAAGCCAGCCTGCGTGCGCTCTATACCACGGCGTATGCGCACGAGCCGTTTGTGCGCGTGATGCCGGCTGGGCAACTCGCAGCCATGGCGCATACCGTCAACACCAACATGTGTGCCATCTCGGTGACGCTGGCGCAGCCCGGGCTGGCGGTCATCATGTCGAGCCTGGATAATCTGGCCAAAGGTGCGGCCACACAAGCCATCCAGTGCATGAATGTCATGTGCGGCTTTGCAGAGACGGAGGGGTTGTTGTGAGCATCGACATTGTACCCGTGACGCGCGAGAATATCGAGCTGGTGTTGCCACTCATCGCCGACTACCAACGCTTTTATCAGGCAGAGCCAGATACCGCGCGCAACCGGGCCCACTTCGGGCGCCTGGTGACTACTCCTGCGCTGGGGGCGCAGTGGGTGGCGCTGTCGGATGCGGGGCATGCGCTGGGCTTTGTGACGGCCTATCGCGTGCTGTCGTCGGTGTCTGCTGTGGAACAATGCCTGCTCAACGATTTGTACGTCATCCCCGCCATGCGTGGTCAGGGGCTGGGGCGTAAATTGATTTTGCACTGCCTGGCCTGGGCCAAAAGTCAAGGCTATGCGGGCATTCACTGGCAGACGGCGCCCGATAATCATACGGCACAGCGCCTGTATGACGCACTCCCCACCCAGCGCAGTGCATGGTACACGTATGACTTGGGGGTGGATGATGTCAACTAATGCGACGGTCACCATTGTGCCCGTGACACTGGATAATCTGGCGCTGGTGTTGCCGCTGATTGCCGACTACCAACGCTTTTACAAGGTGGAGCCCAACGACGAGCGCAACCGCATCCATTTTGGGCGCCTCGCCACTGCTCCATCACAAGGGGCGCAATGGCTGGCCGTGGATGGCGATGGCGCAGCGCTGGGGTTTGTGACGGCGTATCGCGTGCTGTCGTCGACCCTGGCGCTGGAGCGCTGTCTGCTCAACGATCTGTACGTGGTGCCGACGGCGCGTGGTCGAGGTGTGGGACGACAGCTCATCGTGCATTGCGGTGAATGGGCGCTGGCACAGGGCTACAACGGCGTCTACTGGCGCACTGCCGAAGACAACCACACGGCGCAACGCCTGTATGAATCACTACCGACGACGCGGCGTACGTGGATTGATTACACACTCGATGCAACGGCGCTGGCTGCGCTACGGAATAGGTGACGTGATACAACAGAAAGTGGTGGTGGGAGTGAACATATTGCGTGTCATCAAAATTGGCGGCAATGACATCGACGATGCAGCATTTGTAGACCGCTTGGTGCAGGCCATCGC
This sequence comes from Roseiflexaceae bacterium, assembly GCA_046303375.1. Lineage (GTDB taxonomy): Bacteria > Chloroflexota > Chloroflexia > Chloroflexales > Roseiflexaceae > UBA965. The sequence goes on along the minus strand of JBKCGB010000164.1, from coordinate 388 downwards.
TGCCATGCGCCCCGCCCCGGTGCTGGTGCACGGCGGCGGCAAAGAAATCGGCCAAATCCAGACGGCGCTGGGTGGCGAGCCACGCTTTGTGGCAGGGTTGCGCGTCAGTGACGCCACCGCTATGGCCGCCGCCGAAATGGTGTTGGCGGGCGCCGTCAACACGCGCTTGAGTGTGGCACTGGCACTGGCCGGTGTCGATGCGTGGGGATTGTCGGGGGTCGACCGTGGCCTGATCAAGGTACACAAACTCCAGCATCCAGAGGGAGATCTGGGGCGGGTGGGGCAGCCGATTGCGGTGCGTACCGCGGTATTGTGGCAGCTGCTCGATGCCGGGGTGGTGCCGGTGATTGCGCCTATCTCACTCGGTGCCGATGGCAGTTATAATGTC
>JBKCGB010000163.1:0-2285 GCA_046303375.1 Roseiflexaceae bacterium | reverse complement strand
GTAGTATACATGGACAGTGTGATGCGCTTGCTGAAGCACCCCTGCAGCTTTGGCCAAATGCAATTCCTCGCGTGCATATTCCGGAGCTACCCCGATAATATGACATTCAACACCAGCAAACATCGCATGATGCTTGACGATATAGTCGAGAGCAAGGTTGGCATTTGCCCCCCCATCATATGCAATAGCAATCCGCTTCACTGGCGCGTATTTAATCGTGGTAACGAGTACCGGAGCATGTGCTGCGCGTACCACACGCTCGAGGTTGGAGCCCAAGTGACCAGTCGCATAGCCTGCTTGTTCGCCACGTTTACCGATGACGATGATGCGGGTATCGTCAGCAATTTCGCTCACCACATCGACTAATTCTCCAACCGGTTGCGCAACTTCGACCACCAGACCACTCGTACCGAGCAGTACTTGCGCATTGTGAATCACCATGTTGCTCCGTTGCAGCTCCAGTGCATTATGGTCACGTTCGAGCTGTGCGAATTGTATGAGTAATTCGCTCGACATTGCGGGTGAGATTGCATCCGGGTACCCAGCAGACATCGTCCAGTTTGCGTATGGGGTACGCACATTGAGGAGTCGTACCGGCGCCGCCATGGTCTGGGCAATCCACGTGGTATACCCACACACACTCTGCATATACGGCGACGCATCCACACAGGCCAACACATGTTTGCTCGACACTGTCATGGCATTCCTCCTCACGTATCGGTGAATCACAGATATATGATTCACCTGATTATATGCACATTTAAATGATAATGAAATAAGTGAATTCTGAGTAAATACAGTTAAAAAGTAGTAAATGATAAATACAACTATTTGTTGATAAATGGGATGAAATGATCGAGTGATTCCGGATTCGCCAATGCCGCAGTATTCTTTACAAAAACACCATGAATTACATCCCGGACCGCGAGCTCGACCACTTTGCCCGACTTGGTGCGTGGAATGTCAGGCACTTGGTGTATTTCACTGGGTACATGCCGTGGTGTGGCCTGTTGGCGAATCGCCGTGCGGATGTGCTGACGGAGCAAATCGTCGAGGAGTGCATCATCACGGAGGCGCACAAACAGTACCACATGTTCGTCACCGTGCGTGCGGCGACCAACTGCCACGCTATCGAGGATGTCATCAATGGTCGCCAGAATACGATAGATTTCTGCCGTGCCGATCCGCACACCACCGGGGTTGAGTGTCGCATCTGAACGGCCAAAGACCACGATTCCACCGGTATCACGTATCTCCACCCAGTCACCGTGACACCAGACACCCGAGTACTTAGCGAAGTAGGTACGCTGGTAGGCACTGCCAGCGTCATCCCCCCAAAAGCCGATCGGCATCGATGGAAACGGGTGCGTGCAGACTAATTCGCCGGGTTGGTTGGTCACCACATGCCCCACCTCATCAAAGGCGGCTACAGCCATACCCAGTCCACGCCCCTGAATCTCACCGCGGTAGACAGGGCTGAGTGGATTGCCGAGCATGAAGCACGAGATGATATCAGTGCCACCCGAGATTGAGGCGAGCTGTACATCGTGTTTGATGGCGTCATATACGTAGTCGAACGCTTCGGGGACGAGCACAGAACCCGTGGAACAGATGGTACGAATGCTCGTCAACTGATGCGTATCGATGGGGCGGAGATGCATTTTGCTGATGGCATCAAGCCATTTCGCCGATGTGCCAAAGAGCGTAATCTGCTCAGCATCACAAAAATCAAACAGGATGCTGCCGTGGCGGATACTCGGATTGCCGTCGTAGAGACACAGCGTGGCACCTGCGGCCAACGCTGACACCAGCCAGTTCCACATCATCCAGCCGCAGGTCGTGAAATAAAAGACGCGGTCATCACGATGGATATCGCAGTGCCACATGTGTTCTTTGCGATGTTGGAGTAACGTCCCACCGACCGAGTGCACGATACATTTGGGTGTACCCGTCGTCCCCGATGAGTACATGACAAACAGTGGATGATTGAATGGCACGCGCTCAAACGTGACTGGTCGTACGGGCCAGGCTGCACGCACATCATCCCACGTACACGCATGGGTCAGCGGCGACATATTACCACGCACCTGCCCTGCATAGGGCACGATGATGACCTGCGTCAGCGATGGCATATGTGCCACAATCTCGGCTGTTTTTGCTAGGCAGTCATGCCATTTTTCACCATAAACATAGCCGTCTGTGGCAATCAGCACCGTGGGGGTAATTTGCCCGAAGCGGTCAAGCACTCCCTGCACACCAAAATCAGGCGATGCAGACGACCACAC
>JBKCGB010000162.1:0-3533 GCA_046303375.1 Roseiflexaceae bacterium | reverse complement strand
CTGATTGGCAACTCCCGAGTCGCCCAGACGAGCAGCTCTTCAATCGTACGCAGGCTGAGCCACGCGGTCTCGGTGATGCCATTGTGTACCCGATTGATGGTACACACTCAACTGCGAGCTCAGACATTGCTGTCCATACTGATGGCACAGCCACGTTGGTGTGGGAAGACGATGATACGAGTAAACCAGTAGGTAAAGGCTATGATATCCGCTTCAGACAGTGGAATGGGAGTAGTTGGGGGACAGCACAACTCATCACCAATGATGCCTACATGGATCGATCTCCCAGTGTAGCCTACATGCCTGACGGGTCTATCATGGTTGTGTGGGAACGGTACGACAACCCGAATGGCGTCAGTGCATCAAGCACCCCTGCCACCTTATCTGGGTACATGGGACTCATGTGGTCGCGATATACCAGTGGGACATGGAGCACCCCAACCTGGTTGGCGCGTACCACGGCCACAAGTCATCTCCGCCCTGTGCTAACCACATCTACAAGTGGTGTTTGGGCGGTGTGGCAGAACGTTACCGGATCGATTATTAATCCTACCGCCACGACGATTAGTTCGGCGCTTTTTAGCACTGGTGTCTGGGGTACAATTGCCACGCAACCCAATACATATGCGCGGATTCGCGACATTACCCCCACTGAAATCAACAATCAGTTGTACTTGAGCTGGACGAGTGCAGTCACCGAGACACAGCAACTCCATGTGGCCAAGCGGACGCTGAGTGCAATCACTATTCCAGCACCAGCGAATGGTCTCTCGCGCCCACAGTTTGTCGCTGGCACTACCCCACAGCTTGTATGGGCAGAACGTGACACGTTGGCAGTAGCACCCGCAGATGATATGTTCAACGGCAACACGGCAACTATCGTACGCCAATCAGATGTATTCCCGGGTGGATTGCAACTGGACGAAATCGTCATCAACCGCCTTGCAAACAACGACTTGGTGGCAGTTGTGGCCGGAGCACGTGGCGGTCAACGAGACCTGAGTATTGTGCGCTATGCACAGGACACACGCTTGTGGGGGGAACCACGCCGTCTGACCGACAATCCACACAAAGAATCAAGTCTGCACGGTAGTATTAACAGCACCGGAAACATATTTCTGAGTTTCCGGGAGGATGCTATCAGATACCAGCAAAAACTCATCAGCGGGTTGCCGCTGACTGTACCTGTCGAGCTTGGTACATCTATATATGCAATGCGTGCGAATCTCAAGCGGGATGTATCATTGACACTCGGTGACACGGTCATGCTTCCAGACCGGAGCGGTGCCGTCATCACCGCCACCATCACAAACGAAGGTGATACATTTGAAACACTCACTACTCTGGTTGTGAATGGCCAAATACTGCCACTCACCGCATTAAACACCCCTACATTTGCACCAGGACAAGTGGCTTCATATATGATTACCGTCAATCATGCACAACTCCAAAATGGCATTACGGCCATACTCAATACACAGGGGAGTACGGATGATATCCCAACCAACAACAGCGTCTCACTGCCGGCACAAATGCCTACACTACAACTTGGTTTGAATACGATTAACCCACAATTTGATGGCAGTGCACAAGCGCTTTGGAGTATCGAGAACACGAGTTTGCTGCCAGTCACTACATCTACCGTGCAGATCAAGCTCGGGAATACTACGATTATCACCAACACAGTGGCACCACTCGCCGCGGGTATGAAGCGCACAGAGATTATTCAGTTACCAATGCGGATTGTAACCGATACCACGCAGACTGCTGTTTTATCAATCGTACCAAGTAGTGGTATCAATGCACCCCAACAACTCGCGCTCCCGATTGTACGCACAGCGCAACTCCAGATTATCTCAAATAGCTTGGTAGTGACAGGATCACCGTCTACGCGCCAATATGTGACAGCCACGATTGTAAATAATGGCTTTACACCGTCTACTGCAACCGATACATTTATGCGTGCATATCCAAATGTAGGCATGCCAACTGCCAACGCACTAATTGGCATACCAATTCCGGTACTCCAACCAGGCGCTGCCACACAAGTCACACTCGAAATATTGCCTACCGCACGGCGCTGTGGTCTCTTCTTGCGCCTCGATGGACGCGACATCCCTGCAACCACGGATACCATTGCAGTTCCAGGTAATTGGGGGAGCTGTACGGATTTCACGGGTGCACCGATTGGCGGGAATCCGCTTTCCTATCAATTCTTGGATCGAAGTACGTTCTCAGATATTACGGGATGGTATTGGCGCTTTGGAGATGGTAAAACAAGCACACTCCAAAATCCAACCTATCAGTACAAAAAAATGGGCACATACTTGGTCCAGTTGACGGTGAATCGTCCATCAGGAAGCAATACGTTCTGTAAGAATATTATGGTACAACCATTTGCCACGCTGACACGCACGCCATCACGCACCCAAACACCGTCACGAACCCGCACCCCATCGATTACCCGTACGCCGACACCAAGTAATACACCGAATTTGACACAAACAGCAACCATGTCGACGACTGCATCTCCAACTGCGACGCGTACAAATACACAAACACAGACTCGCACGCGGACTGCCACATTAACACGAAGTAGCACGCCTACTAAATCACTGACTCGTTCACGGACAGTCACACGGTCTTACACGCAAGATTGGCGGCGTACTTACACACGTACACGAAGCTTTACACGGACGCCGACCCGCACACCGACCCGCTCAAACACACGGACCCCCACACCAACTGCGACGCGGACTCCGCTCTGCTAGACGGTACTATACGGGAGTGCTGCGTGAGGCAGCACTCCCGTACAAATCAGAGAGAGACTCCTGGCGCACAACCAAGCAAGGCTGCCCGGGTCGGTAGCACGGCGCATTTGCCGCTGCATTGCGGGCTGCTGCGATATCCTCATGCTATCTTTTTTGGGTACAGTGCACTTCATGCGTGAGATTTTCTCTTTTTCTTAGATCCTTCGATTTAAATAGCGTCCAGACAAGCCGTTGGGATGCCACAAAGTGACACTGTGACGGGGGATGTTATCCCTACAGCCTTCCGGCGCCCGCCCGCATGTTTCCCAAAACCGACGAGATTCCACAGCGGCGTTGCCGTCATGCCATGACGCCAAGGTGCGGCCCACCTCACGCCGTGACCGCGCCCGCCTGCTGGGCTCCTATGACCCTCACTCTCTTCCGTCATGCCATGACCGCATTCCACCACGTGGGGGCGTCATTTCATGGCGCCCCTACAAATATTTCTGCGTTGGCTGTGGAAAAGATTCCACGGCGGCGTCGCCGCCATGGAATGACGCCAAGGGGAGGCCCTCGTCACGCCGTGACCGTGCCCGCCTGCTGGGCTCCTATGCTCCACACCCTTTTCCGTCATGCCATGACCGCATTCCACCACGTGGGGGCGTCATTTCATGGCGCCCCTACAAATATTTCTGCGTTCGCTGTGGAAAAGATTCCACGGCGGCATTTGCCGCCAGGGAAGGAGGCCCCAATTCCTTGGTCATGCCTGGACGCCACCGGGGC
>JBKCGB010000161.1:0-26676 GCA_046303375.1 Roseiflexaceae bacterium | reverse complement strand
GTCGTACCCGTACTATGACATCAATGCCATTCTGGCTGAAGCAAAGCGCCGTAACATTTACACCATTGCCAGAGTGCACATGTTCAGTCACGATAATGTGTTGGCTGAGGCCAAGCCCGAATGGGCTGCACAGGATCGCGTCAAGGGCGGGATTTTTTACGACTATCCCACCTCGACCATCAAGTATGCCTGGTTGGATCCATTCAATGAAAATGTGTGGGACTACAATATTGCTCTCTCCGTGGAAGCCAGCTTGGCAGGATTTGACGAAATCAACTTCGATTACATCCGCTTTCCATCGCTCGAATTTGGTGCTGATGATGGTGCTCGGCTGAAACTTTCCAAGGAAAACATCACGCCAGAAATGCGCTACGAAACCATTAAAAACGTCTTGAATCGTGCGCAACCAGCGATTAATGCTGCAGGAGCCTATCTTTCAGTGGATGTGTTTGGTTTTACCACCGAAGCCCCAATCGACATCATTGGTCAAAGTATTCCGATTATGGGGCAAACGACCGATTACATTTGTCCCATGGTCTACCCGTCCCACTATGGACCAGGCTACATGGGGTATGCAAATCCAGCCGCTTACCCGTATGAGATTATCTTGGGTACCATGCAACTCGGGTTAAAGCAGATGGACAACACGACCAGAGCCCGATTGCGGCCTTGGTTGCAAGATTTCACGTTGATTTGGGTGCCCGATGATCAGATTGTGCGCTATGGTGACGCAGAGCTACGGGCACAAATCAAAGCAGTCGCTGATGCAAACACGGGTGCTGGCTGGTTGTTGTATAGTTCTGACAACACGTATACGTATTCGGCGTTGAACCCAGAATAACTGAAGTATGATGCCATGCACGCGTTCTCGAATCATACATATGTAATCGTCTCTCGAGGCGTTGGTCTGATCATCACGGCGCTGTTGATGTTTGTACAACAGCGCCCACTTGACTGGTGGAGTTTGTGGGTGGCGCTCCTCTTTGGCACATTCGTGTTGATGATGTTGGTGCAACCCGTGATGCGTGCGGCCGTACGTCAACCGTGGATACTCGGGGTCGATGTGGCCATTGCCGCCATGGTGATTGTCATCACTGATCCGTGGAATAGCCCGTTTTTGGTCTATGCATGTGCAGTCCTCGCCTTGCCAGCTGTGGTCAGTGGGTGGCGTGGTGGACTTTTGGCGGGCTTGCTCTGCTCTGGTCTTGTCTTCATGCTGGTGTTGTTGCTCAATGTGCCGTTTGCAAGCACGTTGTCGCATATGTGGTTGCGATGGCTGTTAGTGGCTGCTGGCCCCGCTATGGTTGGGGCATTCATGCCTCATGTGTTGCAGCGGATTCGACTATCCGTCGATGCGTTGTCGTCGCCAGCTGTGTTGCACGAACCCACCATGCGTCAACCCCCGGTACGTCCCACTGATACCGAAAGTGTGTCTGCGCGTTGGTGGTCTGAATCAGCACGCCCCACCGGTCAGACTACCGAGGTGGCAGTAAGTACTCGGGTTGAAGCATTGCGCGTCGCACTGTATACACCGATGGCGGCATCTGTAACGGTGACGGAATGTGTGCATCAGTATGCAGAACGCTTCGAACAACAGGCACTCATTGCTACCCGAGTGGTTGTGCTTGGTCGCCCCATTGCACACGATGAACTCTTTACGCCACTCATTCGTCGTGTTGTTATTGAAGCGCTGTTAAATGTTGCGCAACATGCGCATGCCGACATGGTGGTAATCATGGTACGATACGACAAACGATCAATCACGTTGCTTGTGCACGATGATGGTGCCGGATTGCCTGCAACTGGCATTGCACGCGTCGGATTGCATTCGTTGCAAGCGCTCATGTATCGCACCAGCGAACTCGGTGGTCGCCTTGAGGTCTTTAACCATACTCCTGCTGGTGTCGCTGTACGCTTGATAATCCCGGTAACTGCTGCATTATAGGCATCAACATGCACGAGTATATTTATAAAATATTGCTTTGGTTTAGCATTGCCGTGCTCGTGTTTGGTATTTCACGCCCACCCGAACAAGAGTCAGTCTGGCTCTTGTGTCTGTGGGTTGCGAGTATTCCAGTGGCAATTCTTGCACTCAATCAGATTCCAATGCCATTGCGTGTGAATACCACGCAAAACGCATTGCAGTCGCTGATTATTGTGATTGCTATCGCATTTGGCATGCTCTCACTGCAGTTGCTCCGTGGGCAGGTTGTGTGGTCAAAATACCTTGAGCAAAAAACTGCCATCAATGCCGCCACGGGTGAAACAATGAGTAATATTCGCTTGCTCAATACCAGCCTGACCACGGTGCGTGGGCAAATGCGTGACCGTAATGGCGCTCCCATTGTGACCACGGTGATTGGTGCAAACGGGTACACAGCACGCAGCTACCCAGTCGACGATCCACGCGCATTTGCACCAATTGTTGGCATGCTCAACCATCGCTATGGCATGTCTGGTCTCGAGGCGAGCTATGCTGATTACTTGACCGGTGAACGCAATGTGTTGGGGCGTTTCTTGCGCATGTTTTATCCAACGCCTGCACAAGGCGATGACATTGAGTTGACCATTGATGCGTCATTGCAACAAGCGGTTGCCCGCATCATGGGTGATTATGTGGGTGCGGCGGTGGTTCTTGATCCGGCCACCGGTGCGGTGTTGGCCATGGTGAGTAGCCCATCTTTCAACCTGGTAGATGTGACCATGGATGTCAACCAAGAGCGTGTCAGCGACCAAGCGCGTATTGATGCCAACTGGCAACGCTTGCTTGATCCGGCCAACCAACAACCGTTGCTCAACCGTGCTACCCAAGGACATTACCCACCTGGTTCCACATTCAAGTTAGTCACTGCAGGCATGGTCTTGGAATCACCATGGTTGGGGCGCCCCGACGAAATCACCTGCCCAGAGACACTCGATACCGAGCCTGGCGCCCCACCAGTGGTGAATGCGGTGCCTAATTTAGTCAAATGGACGGGGAATCCAGCGAGTTTGCGTACGGTGATTGCGTTTTCGTGTAATACTGCATTTGCACAGTATGCGCTCCGACTCGGGCAATATCGGTTCATCGCTGGTGCCGAAAAATTCGGCTTTTTTACACCCGAAAAAGTGAATTATGATCGGATCATGGATGACCTGCCAACCATCCCAAGTCTTATCTATGTGAATCAAGATTTTTTGAATCGCTTGCCTGGTCTCGCTGATACTGGGTACGGCCAAGGCGAATTACAAGTGACGCCGCTGCAGATGGCAGTTGTGACTGCTGCCATCGGCAACAACGGCGTAATGATGAAACCGTACGTGGTCGAGCGTGTGGTGCGTGGCAATGGTATGGAGCTGTATCGCCATAGCCCACAACCCATATTTCGCTCGCTATCAACGCGGAATTCGGCTATTATCCGTGATGCGATGCGCTTGACAGTCACCGAGGGCTTTGGGAAAGCTGCACAATCCATTGAGGGTGTGCCTGTTGGTGGCAAGTCAGGTACCGCAGAGTATGGTGGGAGTAACACGCATGCGTGGTTTGTGGCGTTAGCGCCAATCGATGCCCCGCGTTTTGCGGTGGCTGTGATCCTCGAAGGAGCCGGTGAAGGTTCTGGGATTGGTGCTGCTACCGCTGGTCAGATATTACGCGCTGCTTATCAAACAGTGCAACCATAGTAAGGAGTTGTTCATGACACATCGACATGCAAGCGTGCAACGCACCACGGGTGAAACACACATTGAGCTCAGTGTGACCATTGATGGGAGTGGAGTTTGTCATGCACAAACAGGGATCGGTTTCCTCGATCACATGTTGTCGCTGGTCGCAAAGCATGGCTTGTTTGATTTGCACGTTGTTGCCAACGGTGATTTACACGTTGATGATCACCATACCGCCGAAGACGTGGCTATTTGTCTCGGTCAAGCCATCGATTTGGCACTCGCAGACCGCCGTGGCATAGTACGTACGGCGCATAGCTATGTGCCAATGGATGAGGCACTCGGGTTTGTTGCCATCGATCTCGGTGGGCGACCCTATGCCGTGTTTGATGCGGAATTTGTAACACCGCGGGTGGGATCGCTTGGTACTGATGTGATTTTTCATCTCTTTGAAAGCATCGCTATCCATGCCCGTGCGAACATTCACTGTCGCGTGTTGTACGGCAAAAATGATCACCACAAAGTCGAAGCACTCTTCAAGGCGTTTGCGCGCGCCCTCGATGCCGCCACCCGCATCGATAGTCGCCTCGGGGATGCAGTACCAAGCACCAAAGGGGTCTTGTAGTCTATTCGTGCGCAGGTGGCGGTACGATGATGGTGAGCGCCCAGCCCGCAATACCTGAGAGTACTACGGCTCCCAGCCAGATATGAATCGGCCAAAGGATGGCCGAGGTCGCGTAGACGACTGCCATGTAACTCGCACTCGTGGCAACCGCTACTACACATGCGTGGCGCCGTATTTGGGTGTGCAGGGGTGTGCGTCGCCACCACCAACGCAGGATTTCGCTCACGACCCCCGTGCACAACGCACTCCAGCCAAAGCGGTATTCATCACCCATCAATGCAATCCCGAGTGCGTTGACGACAAGAACGGCGCTGAGTGCGCCATATGGCATATTGCGTGTCAACATGTAGATGGCGACTGCGGCAGTCAACGCACTGTTTGCGACGAGACCCGCAATTCCCGTCATAATGCCAGGAGCGCCGCCACGCAGTGTTTCTGGCCATACGATGCCATATGGATGGTTGAATTGCCACATAAAGGTCACCACCGCCCATGCTGCAACCGTGCTGATGATGTAGGGTGCGCGTTGCCAACCTACATACGTTGTGTCATCGAGTCGCGCAGCGGCTGCCACCATCACAAACATGCTACTGGCCAAAACGAGATGTGGTGGACTAAGCAGTGGTTCAATGCCTGTCTCAAAGCCAAAAGTGGTGTGCCACCACAGATCACCGACTCCAGCAAGTGCAAATATTGGCGCAGCTATCACTGCATGCCGCAACGCGACTGGTAACTCGCGTTGCCACGTCAACCCATGTCGCTGTGCGAGGAATACGATGGCGATGAGCGTGCATGCAATAGCCACATACCCAGAATAAAAGACGGCATGCCACGGCGTAAAAAACGTATTGTCGACTTTGCCGTGGTTGTGTGCCCACCCATCGAGATAGAGCCCTGCTACGAACCACACACTGCCGGGTACGAGCATCCACGCCATTGTATGTTGGTGGAGTAGGCGTTCACCCCAGCGTGGTGTGCTCGACGCAAGTGGAGTATCAGTGATCACTACGAACCTCCTGGGGGTTGTTGCAACGCAATGCGTGGGAGCGCACTCAGTCCATAGGCTACTGCCATAGCCATAACGATGGTGCCACCCCACATGGTTGGCCCCCACATCAGGATGCCTGCATACATCAGAATTAGAAAATAGCCAATGCTGAAGCAGGCCACCCACAGCACGGCAGTGGTGCGATCTGTGCCATGTGAATGGCGCACTGCGGGGATGAGCGCACATGCCGCGAGTAGCGCTACAAAACGCCAGTCATCGCTGATTATCGCTTGGATGCACCCCAGTGCAACACTTGCGATCAGAAAGGCCCAGCGTGGCGCATGCTGCTGTTGCATCCATATGAGGACGATGAGCCAAACTGCCACAAATATGATGAAGCCAGTGACGCCGATGCCACGAGTTGTATCGCCACCACTATACGTCTCTGCATATACCGAACTCAGTGGTGACATGAATTGGGTGAGTGTCAACATCATGGTGGCTGCTAAGCCTCCACTTATCGCCCCCAATAGTGTTAATGTACCGTGTGCGGTACGTTGTGTGCTGGGGATGGCAACCAACGTGGAAATCAGCCCTGCCAATACAATATGCGGGGGGCTCATCTGGGCAGCAATATCGATTTCAAAACCAAATATGGTATGCCACATGGCATCTGCGGCACCACATACGACCACAATCGGGAGCAGCGCAAAGCCTATGCGATGCGTTGCGATAGGTGCAATGTGCTGGTGTGCCAACCAGCCATACCAGAGTGTGCTGCCAACAAGACCGGTGTACAATATCGCATGCCATGGTGTCAGAAACGTGTCATCGACCACACCATGTGCATGTGCCCACCCATCGAGTGTCATGCCGAGCATGATGAGTGCAGAAAAGCCGAATGAAATTGCTTTGTAGTATCGCATAGGGTTGTGTTGTGCGTGAATCCATCGCGATTATAGCATAATTGCCCACAAACTCTGCATTGCATCTCTTTTGTGACATATGCTACAATTTGAATATATCCCGTTCCATCACAATAGAGTTACGTGTGGTGTGTCTGTGGAATTCGCTGATGATGCCTATCAGCGGCGCGGTTGGCAACGAGGCTAGTCGTGGTAGCATTCAACGAGGAACGTAAGGTATGAACAGACTTACCGGGTTTGAGCAGTCGGCGGTGTGGGCGGTGCTAGGTATGTCCATTCTTGGCATCGTGTACGCATTCTACTTGCGCGCGCAAATTCTGTCGCAAGACAAGGGGACAGCGCGCATGCAAGAGGTGTGGGGGTTCATCAAATCGGGTGCAAATGCGTATTTGAGCCGTCAATTCCGCACCATTAGTATTCTTATTGCCGTATTGACCTTTGTGTTGGGCGCAAGTGTGCTCATCATCCCCCCGACCCACGAAGCCGTTGAACGCTTTGGCAGTGTAGATGCTGCAGTGTGGTGGGTTGCCATCGGGCGTGCTATCGCCTTTTTGATGGGTTCGCTTTTCTCATATACCGTTGGCTATGTCGGTATGAATGTAGCCGTCGAAGGCAACGTGCGTGTGGCGGCGGCGGCACGCCATGGCTATAATCCCGCCCTGCAAGTCGCATATCGATCCGGTACGGTCACCGGTATGCTTACTGTCGGTCTCGGATTACTTGGTGGTACGTTGATATTCCTTGTGTACGATATTAGTGCCCCAGATGCGCTATTAGGCTTTGGTTTTGGTGGCTCACTGATTGCGCTCTTTATGCGTGTTGGTGGTGGTATCTACACCAAAGCTGCCGATGTGGGAGCCGATTTAGTCGGTAAAGTCGAGGCCGGTATCCCCGAGGACGACCCACGTAATGCGGCAGTTATCGCCGACCTCGTCGGTGATAATGTGGGTGACTGTGCTGGTATGGCTGCTGACGTCTTTGAAAGCTTCGAAGTTACCATCGTTTCAGCACTGATTCTCGGCCTCGTGCTGGGTGATGCAGTGCTCGGCACCATCGGTGATGGGCAGTATGATATGCGCTTTGTGGTCTTCCCCTTGATTTTGCGTGGTATTGGTGTGATTGCATCGCTCATTGGCAACACCGTCGTCAAAACTGACGAACAAAAACGTGATGCCATGGGTGCCATGAACCGCGGCTTTTATTTGGCTGCGCTGGTCTCGGTAATCGGTTTCGCCGCGGTTACGCAATTTTATATGATTGACCCCAACACGGGTGCTGTCGACTGGAAGCCCTTTTTGGCCACGGTCTCTGGTGTGTTGTTGGCAATCGCACTCGACAAATTGACCGAACACTATACCTCGACTGCACATGCACCTGTCCGTGAAGTTAGCCAAGCATCGACGACCGGTGCTGCGACCAACATTCTGGCAGGGACAGCACTCGGCATGGAGTCAAGCATGTGGGCCGCAGTCGTCGTCGGTATCTCGATTATCTCGTCGGTGCTCATCTACGCAGGTGAGCCCGCAGCGATACAATTTACGGCTATCCTGTATGGGGTGTCACTCACTGGGATTGGCATGTTGACGCTCACCGGCAACACAATTTCAATGGACTCGTTTGGCCCCATCTCGGATAATGCCAACGGCATCGGCGAAATGTCGAATCTCGACAAGAATGCGCGTAACGTGATGGATGACCTGGATGCCGTGGGGAACACCACCAAGGCGGTGACCAAGGGTATCGCTATCGGGTCAGCAGTTATTGCGGCGGTCGCCTTGTTTGGCTCGTTTTTGACAGATGTTGGCAAGGTTCAAATGCAAATCGGTGAACCCGCGCTGACCGGAATCAATGTGGCTGCTCCCATGGTCTTTATCGGCTTGTTGGTGGGTGGTGCAATCCCATTCCTCTTTTCGTCGATTATGATTCGGGCCGTCTCACGTGCTGCCGGACAAATCGTCGAAGAAGTCCGCCGACAGTTCCGTATCCCGGGTGTCATGGAAGGAACCGTCCTGCCCGACTATGCCCGTGCTGTTAGCATTTCTACTGGGGCTGCCCAAAACGAGCTACTCGGCCTCGGCATTCTGGCGGTTGTGGTGCCGATGATCGTCGGCTTTGCGCTCGGTGTCGAAGCACTCGGTGGCTTTCTTGCTGGGGTCATCTTGACTGGGCAACTCATGGCCGTCTACCAGTCCAATGCAGGTGGTGCATGGGACAACGCCAAGAAATACATCGAAGAGGGGAATCATGGTGGCAAACACTCTGAACCTCACAAGGCTGCAGTGGTCGGTGATACCGTCGGTGATCCACTCAAGGATACTGCTGGTCCAGCGCTGAATCCGATGATCAAAGTGATGAACCTGGTGTCGTTGATTATTGCCCCCATCATCGTGACTGCCCGTCCCAACGGTCAACCGATGAGCATCACGGTGATTGTCATATTGCTGATTTGTGCGGTTGGATTTGTTTGGTCAATCTGGCGCTCTAAGCAACCAGCCAAAGCCATCGAATAACATGCATCAGCGTGTACATAATAGCCCCCCCGAACGAATCCGTTCGGGGGGGCTAAGTGTCAGCTCTTCCACGTGAATCGCGCGTTCCACGCAGGAATCCCTGGTCAGTTGAGAGACAACACGGTTGGCAGTAGATAGACTATCGACCGCCAGATTTGTGTGAGGGGAAGCAATTCTCGCAGTAAACGGGTTTGTTATTGCGTGGGACAAACGGCACAATCGCTATGCCACCGCACTCGTGACATGTCGTCTCGAAACGCTCACGCACAGGCTGGTGAGAACCACCGCTGCGGTACCCGCCATCGCCACGGTTGGCCTGCGCCTTACGGTTCTTGCGGCAATCAACACAGCGCGTTGGCTCGTTGGTGAAGCCCTTCTGGGCGTAGAATTCCTGTTCGCCAGCCGTAAACACAAAATCTTGGTTACAGTCACGACAGGTCAGTGTTTTGTCAGCGTAGCTCATCGCTAGCTCTCCTCTACCTATGGATAAACATTCCGAATACTGGTATGCGCGGACCAGGGAATTGGCGTGACAAACGTGTCATAGCGTCAAAACATGCACGAATATTGGGTACACGTCCAATCTACGAAAAGTGTAACACAGTTTTTTTAGTATTGCAACTATGTTTATCTTCTCATCTTCGTTAAATGCATCACAATAACAAATGTCTGAATTTAATTATTTACATCATGTTTAGACTCTCATTAAATTATCATTTTAATGATGATACAAAGAACGTGTCTGACAGGTTTGTTAACGTTAATAATAAAAACACAAAAACAGGATTCTAGCTGACTGGATGCAGGTGATGAATCACCAATAGAATCCCATGGCGCACAAAAATTTGCGCAGGAAGTGCCGTAATCACGTTGCTCACGCCCCGTGAGTGTTCAAAATAGAGGGTTGCATTGCTGAGAGGGTAGGCAAGTCCATATGTTGAAATACCGGTCACAGTGGGGGTCAGGGGCAGCAACGATACGGTATCACCAATGTTGCCATCGAGTGAAATTTCATCACGTACGATACACAATGTCTGGTCATCGGCGTAGATGCGTACGCGGCATGGCGCAAGCATTGGTTGGCAGAGCATGGCGATTGTGGCAAATGTGTGATCCCAGCGTCCGCCGAGTACGCCACACAAATCGATATGCGTTGCACCTAATTGCACTGCTTCCAGCAATGCGAGTTCGAGATCGGTTTCATCCTTTTCACGCGGGAATCGTGCTACCTTGACCCCTGCAGCAATGTAGGCGGCCAATTGCATGTCAGGCACCGAATCAAGGTCGCCAATCAGTAGATGGGGCATGATTCCTGCAGCAGCCAATGGTCGGGCACCGCCATCGGCTGCAATGATGTATCCAGCATCGGCTGCCAAGCGCGGTAGTCGCCCATCAACAGCCCCTGGTGCATTTGCAACAATTAGAATACGCACTGTATCGTATACTTGATAGTATGAACAACAATTCGACAACTCATATCCCGTATTATACGTGATTCTGTGAGTGGGTCAAAAGTGGCTACCGCATAAAGAGGGAATGATGACAATTCCTGCAGGGTATTGGGAGGAGCGCTGGCATCCGCTCCGTGAAGAATGGGTGATTGTGGCAGCGCATCGCCAGAATCGTCCTTGGGTGGGGCAGACGGTCAGTGCCATTCCACCACGTGATCCGGTCTACGATGCACAATGCTACTTGTGTCCGGGCAATGCACGTGTGAGTGGTCATACGAATCCGGCGTACGGCGGTGTCTACGTATTTGACAACGATCATCCGTGTGTGGGGCCACTTGCGCCTGACCCTATCATGCCCGTGTCACCATACAAGGCACGCCGTGCAGATGGGATTGCACGTGTGGTGTGTTTTAGTCCAGCGCACAATCTCACCGTAGCCGAGTTGCCACTGCCCGACGTGCAAGCAATTATGCGTGTTTGGCAACAACAGACGTACGATCTCGCGCAACGCCCCGAGGTCAACCATGTGCTCTGTTTCGAAAACAAAGGGCAGGTCGTGGGTGTGTCGAATCCTCATCCACATGGGCAAATCTATGCAACCAACTTTGTCTTCAAGACGGTTGAAACTGCGATGCATGCGTCAGCACGCTACTGGCACGAAAACCGACGTGTACTAATGCGCGATATTATTGCCGCAGAACAAGCAGATGGTCGGCGTATCCTGTACGAAGACGAAGACGTCATTGCATTTGTGCCCTATTTTGCACGTTATGCATATGAAGTCTATGTGATGCCCAAACGTACGCACCCGCATCTGTTTTGTATGGCGGATCATGAAGCTGCAGCACTCGCAGAAGCTATCAAGAATGTCACAATACGCTTTGACAACCTGTGGCAGATTTCGTTTCCGTATGTGATGGCCATCCATCAAGCGCCTACGGATGGTAGTCTATTGCCGTATTTCCATAGCTATATCACCTTTCATCCGCCGTTGCGTCGCCCGGATCTGCTCAAATACCTAGCTGGTCCAGAAATTGGCGGAGGGAATTTTTTGAGTGATACAGCACCTGAATCAACAGCTGCGGCGCTTCAAGCGGTGAGTACGCAGCATTTCCGTGCACAGGAAGGATAGCCTACATGCATCAGGAATTGTTGCTCCAAGAACTCTTGCGCATACATGCGGTTATTCGTGATGCGGTGGTTGCACAATGTGAAGCGATGGCACTAGAGCACATGGCCACTGTATCAGCAGTTGAGGGTGGGGATACCATTTATGCCATTGATCGTGTATCTGAAGAAGTGCTTGTCCGTGAATTTTCACAACTCGCAGACCAGATTTCGTTCCGATTAGTGGCAGAAGGCTTGGGCGAAGACGGAATTCGCGATTTCCCGCTTGGCGTGCATCCTGCGCACATTCAGTACACTATTATCGTGGACCCCATCGATGGGACACGTGGATTGATGTACCAAAAACGCCCAGCGTGGATATTAACGGGTGTGGCACCTTTTGCAAGTGGAGGCAACCACTTGCACGACATTACCCTTGCCGTCATGACGGAAATTCCGTTGGTCAAGCAGCATTTGTGCGACACATTGTGGGCGGTGCAATCTGGTGGTGTGCATGCACAGCGACGCAATCGCCTCGATGGTACGACGACGACTATCAGCCCTTCTCCATCACAAGCAACCACGATTCTGAATGGATTCGGCAATATAGCTCGTTTCTTTCCTGGTGCTCGTACCCAACTCGCAGCAGTTGATGATTATTTGACCACGCTCATGCTTGGCGAAGCACCGGCAGGTCGCGCACTTTCATTCGAAGATCAATACATTTCAACTGGTGGCCAGTTTTACGAATTGTTGATGGGGCACGATCGCTGGTTGGCCGATATTCGACCGTTGCTGTTGCCACCTGCTCAACGTGTGCAACAGCGCACCATGTTGTGTTGTCATCCCTACGACGTGTGTGTCGAGCTCATCGCTCGTGAAGCTGGGATTGTGGTCTGCAAAGCAAACGGCAGCCCACTCGATGCCCCACTCGACGTACACAGCCCCGTCTCATGGGTGGCGGTTGCTAACCCTACATTGGCGAAACGGATTCTCCCTGCACTGCAACAGGCGCTTGCGCATCACAATTTGGCATTGGAGGAATGATTATGTGGCATTCAACGACTGCTGTTGCTCCAGCACAGACTGAACGCACGCATCATATCATCACACACTGGATGCACGATACCACCCCGGTGTGGGTGGCTCAGGCACCAGGTCGGCTCGACGTCATGGGTGGGATTGCCGACTACTCGGGGTCGCTTGTACTACAGTGGCCGCTCGATGTGGTTGCAACCGCATACGTGCAACGACGCTCCGATCAACGTGTGCATGTGGTGAGCCTGGCAACCGAATTACAGGGACAGATGACTGCTACATTTGCTCTCGCCGACATCCAGCACCACGATTATGTGACAGTACGCCAGCATATCCAACAGCACCCACAGACTGCTTGGGCGGCATACATGGCCGGTGTTGTTACTGTGCTGTATGGCGAAGCCGGGATTACGTTTGCAGGTGGTCTCACCATTGTGATTGACTCGCATGTGCCGTTGAGCAAAGGGGTAAGTTCATCGGCGGCCATTGAAGTCGCTACCATGCGTGCATTGCTTGCGCTTGCAGATCGTGAGATCGATGGACGCACCATCGCATTATGGTGCCAGAAAGCAGAAAACCACGTGGTTGGTGCACCGTGTGGTGTCATGGATCAAATGGCCTCAGCATGTGGGCTTGCGCAGCAGTTTATGGCGCTGCGATGCCAACCTGCAGAACTGCTGCCGGCGGTGGCGTTGCCACGCGATTTAGCCGTGTGGGGCATCGATTCTGGTGTGCGGCATGCGGTGTCAGGTGCCGACTACGGTGCAGTCCGCATTGGGGCGTTTATGGGTTACCGCATGATTGCCGCTCACGCAGGCGTTGCTGTCTCGTATCGCGATGGTGTGGCAGTCATTGACGATCCGCGCTGGCATGGCTATTTGGCGAATATCACGCCGTCGGAGTTTGTGCAAACGCTTGCTCAGTATCTACCTGATGTGATACGCGGAGATGAATTTTTGGCACGATACAGTGCTACCAGTGATGTCGTTACTACGGTCAAGCCCGATACCGTCTATGCAGTGCGACAACCCACGTGGCACCCGATTGCAGAGCATCACCGAGTGCAGCTCTTTGCGCATTTGTTGCAACAGACGCCGTGTACTGAACAAACAGCTATGCTGCTCGGCGAACTCATGTATCAGTCACATGCGAGTTATAGCGCATGTGGTCTAGGGGCAACTGCGACGGATGCCATTGTAGAGGCGATCCGCACGCATGGGCCAGCACATGGTTTATACGGTGCCAAAATTACAGGCGGTGGCAGTGGTGGGACGGTGGCAGTGCTTGGTCGACCAGAAGCACTGCCATTGGTGCGGCGCATTGCTGAGCAGCATGCCACAGGGCTCGTGTTCACGGGTTCATCCGATGGTGCAGTTGCGCGTGCAGTAGTGAAGTGGGTCGCGCAGTAGGACACCTAGTCGGTCATGTGGTGATGCGGCATGCGCCTGAGGGGCGTATGCCCCAGATACGGTAGGCGTGCAAGTGTGGCACTGGTGGTGCGGTGAATGCTGATGCGATGCCAGCGTGGGCTGGGGATGGCTGGTGTGAGAAGCGCTAGTGCGCTCAGCGACAACACCACATACAACTGTGCTACCCGCGGATGTGTCTGCTGCAGCGGCCAAATCATCGACCGTGGTTGGATTGTGTATGCATCAATCTGCGCCACATGCGTGACATGTTGGGGGTGCGTGGGGTGCCATGCAGACATGTACAAGGCAATCAGATTTGCATCAGCAACCGTAGCCATATGTTTGATAGGTACATAGTATTGCTGTTGTGTCACGAGCATGTGGTAGCATGCAGCATTGGGGACAATCCCTAGTACCATCGGTAGTGATTCATCAAGTGCGAGCATGCGTGTCTCCTTCGTGGATGTAGTGTGCTAATTCAGGCGCTTTTTGCTGTATTTCTCGGCGGAGTCGCATGTATGCGGCGATGCCTGCGTGACTTTCGATTTCGATGTCACATGCATACCCGGCGGCACACATGCTCCGTACCAACCAAACGACTACACTGCTATCGACGGTTGCGCCATGCCGTGTGGGCGTACCATGCTCGCTCGCACTACTCATGTGCCAGAGTGGTCGCCGTTGTCCCCAGCGTGATGCCCATTCACACAGCGTGCGATCGGGTGCATATGGCCATGGTGCGATGTGGTGATAGTGTTGCCAATCAAAAATGGGTGGGATGTTTACATGTGCTGCAAACTGCCCGAATACATCGGGTGCCTGATGGGTGTGTTCGAGTGCCAAATAGCGGCGAATTGCTGGTGTGATACGTTGGAAGTGGCTGGCAGTTGATGTGTCGAGCTGGGGCACGTGGCAGATAATTACCGCATCATCACATGCGAGTTGCTCAAAAAGTGCCACCCAACTACCACAGTCTGGGATGAGCTGGTGGATGTGTGCAAAGGGTGCGTGTACCACTAAACGTAGCTGCTGTTGCGCAATGTATTCACGCAGATAGGGTATGGCGTGGCGAGGGAGTGGTGTGGCAAGCATCGCGGGAATACGGACAATCCTCAACCCGTGCTGGCGTGCCACGGCACACCGGGCATAGATCAGGCTGGCATGGTCACCGGCTTGGGCGCGGAGTTGGAGCGCACAACCAAAACGAATCACGGCATGGTTCCTTTCGTCGCATCATCATACGTACGTCAGAACACATGCCCGTGTAATCAATAGACATATGCATTTTTACACATTATAGCCGTGATACGGCTATCTTTCAATCATCTATCCATAATCGTTGTTGTCTACTTTGTTGCGCAGGTCCCCATACCAGATGCGTATGGGCTGGCATGGCAGCAATACTACGATAGTTTTGGAGTCGTTGATGCATGCCAAGCACCGTGCGCACCGTGCGTTCTGCAAGGTCAGCGCTATTGGCTTCTTTTGAAAGATGGGCGAGCCACGCATCGCGCTGTTTACCATCACGTGCGATTTCCGTCAGCAGTGTCCCTGCCTGCATGTTGTCTAGATGCCCAGTGTTGCTTGCAATGCGTAATTTGAGTTGTGCATCATAACGACTGAGGCGCAGTCGTTCACGATCATGATTGGCTTCAACTACCACCAGATCTGCTGTTTGCATGAATGTGACGAGCGATTCGTCCCATGTGCCGAGATCGGTTGCCACCGCCACGCCATGCACCCCGTCATGCACACGGACTGCGATGGGAGCTGCTGCATCATGACTCACCGGCCATGCGGTAATCGTGCATTGGCCACACTCGATTGGAATACCGAGTTGTAGCGGTACAAATGTGCATTGGAGTGCCGGTTGAAGCACTGCATTGGTTGCAGGCATCGTGTATAGTGGAATACGCAATTTGCGCATAAGTGCACTGAGACATGTTGTGTGATCGCCATGTTCGTGCGTCAGCACCACACCGCGCAGCTGCACGCCTGTCGTGCCTACCATAGCGCAACGTGCGAGTAGCGTTTTGAGTGGCAATCCCGCATCAATCAATAATGCCCCATCAGCAACTTGGATGAGGCACGCATTCCCATGACTCCCAGATGACAGCGATATAACTTGCATTTCGTTCAATTATGCGTGTGTGAGTGCATGTGCCAGGTCTGCAATGATATCGTGTGCCTGCTCGATGCCCACAGACATGCGAATCAGACTATCACTGATCCCGCGAGCGTGGCGTTCGGTCGCAGAAAGTCCACGATGCGATGCAAGTGCAGGCACGCTAATCATGGTATAGATATCACCGAGAGTGCTGGCCGGCAACACTAACTCGAGCGCATCAGCGAAGCGTTGTACTGCATGTGATTGAGTGAGCTCAAATGCCAGCATTGCACCATATTTGCCATTGAGAGTTTGTTGTGCCGTAGCGTAGTCGCGGTGTGTGGCTAATCCTGGGTAATGTACGGTGGCAACTGCAGGGTGTGCTGCGAGCCACTGTGCCACCTCTAATGCATTGTGACATTGTCGTTCAACGCGCAATGGCATGGTTTTGATGCCACGGAGAATTTGCAGGGCTTCGAATGGACCGAGTACCATGCCGAGGGTTGCATTGATGTGGCGCAATGGTGCCATGTATTCCTCTTGGCGCACAATCACCAAGCCACCGGTAGCATCTCCATGCCCGCTAAAGTATTTGGTCGCACTATGGGCGACAAAATCGACCCCCAACAAGAGTGGTTGTTGGACGATTGGTGTAGCGATCGTATTATCGACCACGGTCCGTGCGCCACAGGCCTGGGCACGTTGTGCAATTGCTGCCATATCAACGACGCGAAAGAGGGGATTTGAAAGTTGCTCGGCATAGATGACATCAGGTGCGTGTGCGGCAATGAGTGCGTCAAGTTCGGCTAGATTGGTTAGGTCGCAGGTATGTACGGTCACCCCGTATGGCGCCAAGAAATCACGCAGCAAGACGGTGGTGGCGCCATACATATCACGCGCTGCCACAATGTGTGCGAGTGGGCGACCGAGCGACATTCCCGCAGCCAGGATGGCAGTGTAAATTGCTGACATGCCTGATGCTGTGGTCAGTGCACCTGCCCCGGCTTCTGCCGCAGTTGCCGCTATTTCGAGCGCAGTGTTGGTCGGATTGCCATTGCGACCATACGCATACCCATGACCACCTAGTGCTTGGTCAAATGCCGCCATGTCTTCGTGATAGTACGTGGTGCTCATATACAATGGCGTTGTACTTGGTTTGCCTGGTGGATGTGCTAAGCGTTCTCCCGCATGGACCATTTGTGTCTGAAAGTCCCAGTTTTTGTTGAACCGTGCCGGCATACATGCATTCTCACTGCTAGACGAATTGCCCAAGTATACCACAAGCACTTCATCCTATTTACTGATGACAAACCATGAGAAATCAGAGTATGATGGAACAGGATGAGTGGCATATGTTGTGGGAGTGTGGTCTGATGCGTGATTCCAAGCTTGCTCGACGCCAGATGTTGCGTATGTGTACGATGATGGGGATTGGCATGCTTACGACAGCATGTACTACTTCACCACCGCAAGCCCCGGTGCTCGCACCCACATGGCCCCCAGAGTTAGTCACGCAAATACCCACGCTCACGCCCTACGAGACTGCCCAACCCACACCGGTACGCCAGCAGGCTACCCCGACGCCACCACCGCGATTGCCTTCCGCACCTGCTGCTGGTCCACTCCAGCTAAGTGATATTGGGGATTTTGCTGAGCTCGTCAAGTTGGCGCAAGCGGAAGCCGAATTATCCGTGATTGGCCTGTCACGTGAGTGGCTCAACTACGGCGAAATCATCGAATCATACAAAAACACCTACGGTATTCGTGTCATCGAGCTCGCGCCAGATGCAAGCTCATCAGAACAGCTTGCGACCATTCGGCAAACAGCAGGGCAGACGGGTATTCAAGTGCCCGATGTGGTCGATGTGAGTCTTGATGTGGCAACCAGTCCTGTTGCACAAGGGCTCTTTCAGGCGTATCAGTCACAGTTCTGGGGTGATGTGCCAGAGGCGCTCAAAGACCCGACCGGGTTGTGGTGTGCGACCTACTATGGAGTGATGACATTTGCAGTTAATGCGGATGTGGTCAAATCACCACCCAAAACGTGGTTAGAGCTGCGTAATTCGACCTACAAATCCCAGTTTGCACTCCCTGCAGACCCACGGCAATCGGCGACTGCTCAGTACGCCGTCATCGCTGCGGCACTTGCCAACGATGGGGCACCCGATGATGTAAGTGCAGGTCTTCAGTTTTTTGCAGAGCTGAATCAACAAGGAATCATCAATAATCAAGTAGGCAGTCGCAGCCGACTCTTGATTGGTGAAACGCCGATTGTCCCGATGTGGTCGTATATCGCATATGCCATCCAAGCAAGTAGTGCCAATAATCCGCAAATCGCCGTCGTTGTCCCAGAACCGGTGGTAGGTGCAGCATATGTACATGCCATTAATGCCTATGCCATGCATCCATATGCGGCGCGGCTCTGGATGGAGCATGTGTTGGCCACCAGTACACAGCAAATGTATGCCAAAGCATCAGCAACGCCTGTGCGTATCACCAACCTGCGCGCGACCCAGGCGCTGTCCAGTGAGTTAATGGCCCGGTTGCCGGCAGTCAATAAAATGAACAAAACACTATTTTTGTCTGGAGCGCAGCTGACACAAGCGCGGAACCTGATTGCCACGCAGTGGGACAGCGTGGTACAACTTACCATTCAGCAATAACCAAGGAGTCATATTCATGTTGACCCATGCCCCAGCACTTGTCATCTTTGACAAAGATGGTACGTTGATTGATTTCCAGCATATGTGGGGACAATGGGCACATGCATTTGCAGTGCGACTCAGCCATGCGGTTGGGCACGATGTCTGCCCGCAGATTGCTACTGCGTACGCATTTGATGCACAATCGGGATACATTGATCCCCGTGGGCCACTGGCAATTGCAACGATGGCAACCATGCAACAGATGGCAGTCCAAATCGTGGCGCCCTATTGTGAATCACATGCAGCGGCATTGCACCTGGTGCAACACGCATGGCAACCACCCGATCCCACGCGTGAAGCACGACCGCTTGCAGATTTGGTCGCCTTGTATACTGCAATTCGCGCACATGGGGCTGCGATTGCAATTGCAACCGCTGATAACCGTGCGCCTACCATTGCGACGATGCAGCATCTCGGCGTGACACCGATGATTGATGCGTATGCCTGCGCCGATGACGTGGGGGTTGCAGCCAAACCTGCTCCCGACAAAATCTACGCAATCTGTCGTCAGTTGGGGATTAAACCTGCTGACTGCATCATGATTGGTGACACGCCTGCTGACATGCAGATGGGACGCAATGCAGGTGTGATGGCACAGATCGGCGTCACTTCAGGGTTGAGTACTGCCGCAGATTTGCGTGCAGATGCAAGCTGGATTATGCCCAGTGTGGGTCATCTTTTTGAATACTGGCCTGCATAAAAAGAGATGCCCTATGGGCGTCTGGTCGCTGTTGCAGTAGCCTTTTGGGTGGTAGGGCTGGTACGTGCACCGAGTGGTGTGCGACTGGCTGTCCATGTTGGTGATGCGGTGACTACGGCAGTATCACTGGGAATCGGTGTCGCTGTTATTCGCGGTGTTGCCGAAGGTCGTGGCGTGCGCGACGGGCGTGGTGTGCGCGACGGGCGTAGCGTGCGTGTCGACGTAAACGTCCGTGATGGTCTGAGTGTGCGTGTGGCAGTCAGTGTAACGGTGGCCGTATCACTCGGTGTGAGCGTCCACGTGGCAGTGGCACTTGGGGTAATAGTGGCCGTATAACTTGGAGTAATGCTCGCTGTCGCCGTATGGGTAGCCGTCGGTGTGGCACTTGGTGGGAAGACTAGTTCAATTGCACCACCAGCATATTGCATCACTCGCGCTCGATCCACTCGGTAGATGCCCCAGCCAATCAACCCAAGCACGACGAGCCCAATCAACAATTGTAAAACCCAGCCATATGATACGAGTTTGAGATTGTTGGCGCCATATGCAATAATCGGCTCGATCTGCTCTGCATACTTGAAGTTTCGATAATGATCGAGTGCTTCGTTGACATCCATCCCCAAATAGCGTACATACTTGGTGATGATTTCTTCGGCCATGCGCCCACGAGGCAAATACGAGAAGCGGTCTTCTTCCATTGCTTGTACTTGCGCCATGTGGACACCAATTATTAAATCGATTTGCGCTAGCGGAATGTTACGTTTGAGGCGTTCTTTGCGCATCCGCATGCCGAGTGTTTCACCTTTTGGTTCTGGTGTGGTTGTGTGTGCTGCTGTCGTTGGTAACCCAGCAAGGAGTTGCTCATCGGCATCGCTCATGCCGATGCCGAGTGTGTCTTGGCGTTGCTGTGGTTCCGATGATACCACGGGCTGTTGGTCGGTGCGTTGTGTCCGTTTCCGGGGGGCTCTGGGAGTTTTGCTTTCACCATCTACGATCGGTTGCGGCGCTGTTGCCCGTTTGCGCGTTGGTTTTTTGCTGGTTGTAACTCCGTCGAGAAACGGTGTGATGAGATTGACCAAATCACGCATCAGAAAGGGTTTGGCAAGTACTGCCGCACAGCCCAGTGTTTCTGCACGTTGGCGTGTGGCATCGGTCGGATCGTGACTGATAATAATCACGGGGACTGTTGCCACCCATTTGCTCACCAGTTGCCAGCCGTTTTGTTGTTCGAGACTCGGATCAATCACAACCACCGTCGG
Organism: Roseiflexaceae bacterium; assembly: GCA_046303375.1. Classification (GTDB taxonomy): domain Bacteria; phylum Chloroflexota; class Chloroflexia; order Chloroflexales; family Roseiflexaceae; genus UBA965. The sequence continues at coordinate 6,209 of JBKCGB010000161.1, read as the reverse complement.
CGGTGTCTCGCTGTAATGGCTGAGTGCAACGGTAATTGTGTTGGCACGTCGTACGGTATGTCCAACATGGCCTAGCTGTAAATCAAGGCTCATCGTCAAGACAACATCTTCGTCGATCGCCAGTATGACCGCCATGCAAACCTCTTCACACCAGTATTCGTGCGTATCTGCACAATTTATACAATATGTACAGTATAGACGATATCAACGAGATTTGGTATTAGCAGCGACTGATAAATGGGTGAGGAAAGCTAGTGTACGGTGTAAATAGGCAGGTGGAATCAACAACACAATGATTTCAAGAATGGCCACACCTGCAAGCAATACCCAAAAAGTGGCTGCAATTTGCGTCGCAGTATCCGTGCCTGCAACTGCATGTGTTACTGCCCATGCTGCAATGAGACTCGCAACGCCCAACGCAATTCCTGCAAACCAATGATTGCGTGTAGGACCAAAAAATGCTGTGATATATGCAAGATGCGCTGGTAACCAATCACCGCGGAAATTACACACGCCAAAGTAAATACTTAACTTGGAGAGCTGATGAAGCACATAAAAGAGCACAATTGTGAGTTGCCCCGTCTTGTTGCTCGCAGACACACTACTGACAAGCATTACGGCCACAAGCACCAGCGACACAAGTTCATGATAGAGACTGCTCCGTACCGCAAGGCGAAAGCGTGTGCTGTTGCTTATCGGGGTATCAGGGATCAGTGTAGTGGGACCATGTATAAAGCCGGTGTAGTAACTCGTCAGATTCCATCCCCACACAATTGTGCCAGCGCTGAATGACGCATAGATGGCCCACGTTTCAGTATTGTGGCGCGTCAACACAATGGCTACCAGACTTGCAGCTGCAATCATCGTTGAGACACCAAACGTGGCATCGTAGGTCCATGGGGCTTGGCGGTAAAGCACGATGATAATACCGGTGCTAATCCACCAGAGGAGTAACGCATAGCTGATTGCGGTTACATAGAGCATGCATCACCTGCAGTTAATAAATAATTTGATCGGCGGGAATATCCTGCAGTCCACCCCATGGTGATTTGACTTGGCCAGACTCAAGTTTACGACCAATGTGGGTCAGCGACATGTAGATTACCATAATCACCAACAAACTGCCTGCCACTGCGTATACACCGACATAGCCGAGGAGTGGATTGTTGTACTGCTGTTTGATGACATCGCGTGCCACACCACCACCAATGGTGCCAAATCCCTGTGCGAGTGATTGCACCACACCCCAGATGCCGATAAATAATCCGGTATGGTTGCGATCTGCGAGGCTCATGACAGTGGCAATGCTCCCAACAATAAACAGACCTCTGCCAATGCCAATACACATCACACCAAATTGAAATGCTCCAAATATATTGATATAACCACTCATGCTTACACAAAGAAATCCAAAAATACCAGCGATTCCACCACCAATCAGCAGCCGTGCGCCACTGCCGCCACGCCACAACCAGATGCCTGCTGCTACGATGGCAATGACCATGGCAATACCCCACAGTGCAGTCAGCAGTGTGGTCGATGTGACGCTCATGCCGAGTATTTCTGCGCCATACGGCTCGAGCAAAATATCGTGTGTGCCAAAGCCGAGTGTTGCCACAAAGAAGACAAAGAAGAGGCTGCGCAGTGTGCTCGATTGCCAGACTTTTTGGAGCGACTCGCCTAATGCAAAGCGGATGCGCTGCGGTGGTTTGTTGACAAGTGTCCCATCTGGGTTCATTTTTTCTTGACCAATGACCGAAATTACTGCACAAATCATGAAGACGAGCGAGCTTCCTTGCATCACCCCAATGAGTCGTTGGTGCGAATAATCGGCAAGCATCAGACCGGCTACTAACGCCCCTACTACAGTGCCAATTACCAGCATTAGCCACAGGATTGCCAGTGTCTTGCCACGATCTTCATCTGTGGTCACATCGCCTACAAGTGCAACATAGGTCGTTTCGACAATATTGACTCCTACGCCGTAGATTGCAAAAATGATGATACAGATAGCATACACGATCGGTCCCTGGAGATTGCTTTCTGGACTAAAAAGAATCAACGAAAAAGGTGCGGTGGTGAGCCCACCAAATGTGAGCATGGCACCGAACAAAATGTATGGTGTGCGCCACCGCCCGATGCTGCGTTGTGTATCGGATGAGTGGCCAATGACTGTACGAATTGGCGAAATGAAGTAGTGAATAGACATAAGTAATGCGACGTATCCCGCAGACAAACTCAACTCGTGAATCAACACGCGATTGAGTGTGCCAGTAATCGGTGCGAGTGATACACCAATGCCAAATTGGAATAGACCGAGCCGTAATACACGTGCCCACCACTGCAATGTCGGACGGAGCGCAAGCCATTCAGCAAGCTCGGATTGCGTCTCTTTGGCAGATTTGAATAACGATGCAAAGACTGAATCTTGGCGTGATGCCATGTGGACTCCTTTGCCAATGGGAAACCTTTGCGGCAATCATAGCATACTCATTCATGGCGTTACTACGCATCCATGTCACTTATATGATTTGTAGAGTGAATGTGCTGTTTTTGTGTATTAGAAACACGTCCCACAACAACAAGTGACTAAAATGATGATGTGTGAAATCTACCAAAACGCCTGATTCGCTATAATAGCAGTATGAAATACGAAGATACCATTGTGGCTGTGGCCACACCGCCTGGGCAAGGGGCGCTTGGGGTGGTGCGTATGAGTGGCCCAGACGCTCGCAACATTTTATTACGCCTCTTTCGTCCACGGCATGCAGGCACGTGGCGACCACGTACGATGCGCTACGGGCACATTTATGATGCAAACGCAGTACTCATCGACGAAGTACTTGCGGTATGGATGCCTGCACCACGTACGTATACCGGTGAAGAAGTTGTGGAAATCTCGTGTCATGGCGGCAGAATGGCTATCGAACAAATCGTCACACAACTGATGGCCGCAGGTGCCCGTGCAGCGCATCCAGGCGAATTTACCATGCGTGCCTTTGTCGCAGGACGCATCGATCTCAGTCAAGCCGAAGCCGTGATGGATGTCGTACAAGCACAAACACCGCAAGCATTGAGTCAGGCACATGCACAATTGCAGGGGTGGTTACGCACACAAATTACGGAGTTGCGTGAAGCCATTTTGTATGAGCTCGCAGCTGTCATCGCCCGCATCGACTTTCCTGATGACGTCGATGAAACAGCCATCAACCATCAATCGTTACAGCATGTGCTAGAGCGTCTGACAGCGCTCATTGATGGTGCACGTGCTGGTATGGTCGTCCGTGATGGCGCCACGGTGGTGCTCATCGGCAGACCAAATGTCGGCAAATCGAGTCTGCTCAATGCACTCTTGCGCCACGATCGTGCCATCGTGTCACCGATTGCTGGTACCACCCGCGATACGTTGTCCGAAGTTGCCAATATTCACGGCATTCCAATCAAATTCATTGATACGGCAGGGATTCGTGATGATAGCGATGATGTGATTGAGCAACTCGGGATTGCGCGATCACGCACTGCGGCGCAACAAGCAGATTTAGCGTTGCTCCTCATCGATGCGTCGCAGCCGTTGCACGATACTGATCATGCTGCGCTGGCAGCGCGTGGTCAACTGCCAACGTTGCTCGTGACCACCAAAGTTGATTTACCGCATCACCCGGATGTGCGTGCATCGGTGCTGACGCGGGACTCCACCTCGTGGATTGGTGAGGTTGCGGTATCGAGTGTAACGCAACACGGGATTGCCACGCTCATGTCATCGATTGCCCAATTCTTTCTTGGTCATGTACGTGGCCATGACGTGTATGTAAGTAATAATCGTCATGTTGATGCGTTGCGCCGTTGTCGCGCCCATCTCACGGATGCACTCGCCGCAGTGGATGCAGGCATGACTGCTGATTTGGTCGCAGTTGATATGCAAGCCGCGGTTGCATGCCTCGGCGAAATCACGGGCGAAGATGTCAGTGAAGCATTGCTGGATACCGTATTTGCTCGCTTTTGTATTGGAAAATAGCCGTGAGACATTCCACACACACCACACACATACGCATGGTTTCACCTTGGTACCGCGCGGTGCTTCTTGTATTCCTTGGTGTATTTTTGGTTATTGCGGCCCAGGGGACAGGTGTGCTTTTTTTCGTGCGTATTGGATATCTCATTATCGGTATCGTCTGTGGGGCTGCGCTCTGGGCGTTACTAGGGGTGGCTGGGCTGACTATCACACGCACCCTACAGACACCACGGGTGATGGTGGATGAGTCGGTGCGTGAGCATATCGTGGTCAGCAATCAATTCCCGTGGCAGCGGGGCATCGTCGAAATTCTCGATGATACCACGTTCATGCGCCAAATCACCGGGTTTGTGGTTACGCTGGGTGCCAAACAACAACGACAACGCATGTGGCGGAGTACCGCGCAAATCCGTGGCGTCTATGTGATGGGCCCAACATACATCGTAGGTAGTGACCCATTCGGTTTGTTTCGCATTGAACGTCGGTTTGTCAGTACTCAACAGCTGATCGTGACGCCACAACCGCAGGTCATGCCTGCTCCTGCAATCGGCAAAGACGTGGTGTCAGGTCGGCCACAGGTGGTGCGCCAAATTGCAGCACATGCGCCGACAATCATGTCTATCCGTGAATATCGTCCTGGGGATGCGATTAGTCGCATCCATTGGCGGAGCTCTGCAAAACGTGGTCATCTCATGCTCAAAGAAGGCAATCATGAGCCTGGTGCGCACATTTGGTTGGTCTTTGATGCCCAGCGCTCTGCACATGCATGGGTCGGCCATGACAGTATTCCCATGCCGATACCGAGTGCAGATTCCACCGAAGAATATGCCGTTCAAATCGTTGCAAATCTGGCCGATACGTGGTTGCGGGCGGGGCATGCCGTTGGTTTGTGCATGCACGGCACTGAGCGCGTCGTGCTCGCCCCCCAACGCACGGTCGCACATCGCATCGCACTCTTTGATGCGCTAGCTGCTATTCGTGCAGTGGGCGATGTGCCTCTCGACGACGTGCTTGTGCACCTTGATGCCTATCAGTATGCGCATGCCAGCGTGTGTGTGATTACAAGTCGTCCTGATTGCACGTGGATCTCAGTAGTCCAACAAAGCGTGGGTCGTGGGGGAGATGTGAGTGCAGTATTGATTGATGCCGCATCGTTTGCTGCATCACATGACTGCCAAGAGAGCGAAGCCGGTCTCATAGAAGCCAACATCCCCCATACGGTTGTCGTACGGGGGATGCCGTTGAGCAGTATTGAATGGCGTTAGGGGGCGACTCCCTGCAGTGCCGCTGCAATCCGTGCCAAGGCGCGTTCACGCCCGAGTGCCGTCAACGTCTCAAACAACGGCGGTGCCACGGTGCGATTGCTCACGGCTACGCGCACTGCGCCAAACAACTGTCCGGGCTTGAGTTCGAGTTGTTCGCACAGTGCACGCAAGGCGGCTTCGAGATCGGCTTCGTGCCCTGTCCATTCGGGGATGGCACTGAGAGCGGCATGCACCGCCGTCAATGCGGCGTGGGTGCCCGCAGCGTCCATCTTTTTGGGGATGAGTGTCTCTGCTGAAGGAGTCTCGATATCAGTAAAAAAGAAGTCGAGAAGCTCAGGTGCCTCGCCTAATTCCTTGAGTCGCTCATGGATGAGTGGTGTCAGTGTGGCAATATACGCAGCTGTGGTTGCATCAACTGGCGTGGCAACCAACCCGGCTTTTTGCAGAAACGGTGTAATTGCAACAGCCACAGCTGCGCTGCTCATTGCCCTGATGTAGATGCCATTCATGTCCAGCAGTTTGGCCGGATTCCAGCGTGCTGGTGATGATTGCACGCGGTCGATGCTAAAGCGCTCAACGACTTCAGATCGTGTCATGATTTCGGTGTGGTCGTCGTAGCTCCAGCCTTGCAGCGTCAAGTAGTTGAACATGGCATCTGCGAGGTAGCCTCGCTCCCAGAAGCGATTGGCCGAGACGTCGTCTTTGCGTTTGGAGAGCTTGCCATGCCCGTCTTGGCGCAAGATCGGTGGCAAGTGTGCAAATGTGGGGGCTTCCCAGCCGAGAAATTGATACAACAACACGTGGTATGGCGTCGATGCCACCCATTCATCGCTCCGCAGTACGTGCGTGATTTTCATCAGATGATCATCGACCAAATGCGCCATATGATAGACGGGCATGCCCGTCTTTTTGATGAGCACAATGTCGTAGAG
>JBKCGB010000160.1:0-6443 GCA_046303375.1 Roseiflexaceae bacterium | reverse complement strand
CCCCCCCCCGCCTGTGTCGTGTGTTGTCTACGAATCGATTTTGACGCTCACGGTGCGGAAACCGGCATCCACGTAGATGATTTCGCCAGTAGTGGCCGATGCCAAGTCGCTGGCCAGAAAGACAGCCGTGTTGCCTACGTCGTCTTGGGTGACGTTGCGCCGCAGTGGTGCCACGCCAGCAAACGCTTTGAGCAGGTCTTTGAAGCCGGTAATCCCGCTGGCGGCCAAGGTGCGGATGGGACCCGCACTAATCGCATTACAGCGAATGTTGCTGGGGCCGAGATCACTCGCAATGTAGCGTACACTCGCTTCGAGGGCAGCTTTGGCCACACCCATCACGTTGTAGTTCTGGGCGACTTGCTGCGAGCCGTGATAGGTCAAGGTAATCACCGAACCACCCGGGTTGAGCAGATGGCGCGATGCTTTGACCGCAGCGGTCAACGAGTAGACGCTGGAATTCATCGCAACATGGAAGCCATCGCGGGTCACGTTGAGGTATTCGCCGTTGAGTTCTTCCTTTTTGGCGAAGCCGACTGCGTGCACCAAAATGTCGTAGGTGCCCCATTTTTCTTTGACCGTGGCAAACAAGGCATCGAGTTCTTCGTCGCTGTTTGCATTGCACGACACAATGAATGAGGCATCGAGGCTGGTGGCCAACGGCACCACGCGCTTTTCGAGGGCTTCGCCATAGTACGAAAAACCCAACTGCGCACCATGTTCGTGAAAGGCCTTGGAAATACCCCATGCAATCGAATGGTCGTTGGCTAGCCCCATGATTAGGGCACGCTTGCCGGTGAGTAGACCCATGACGCTCGTTCTCCTCTAATTGCAACAAAACACTCTGTCGTGCGCGGTGATTATTTGCTGACCTGCAAAATCTCATCGATGAAGCCGTACTCTTTGGCTTCTTGCGGGGTCATGAAGCGATCACGACTAAAATCACGGGTGATTTCTTCGGGGGTGCGCCCCGTGTCACGTGACAGTAATCCGTTGCCTACCGTTTGTAGCCGCAACAGCTCTTGTACCATACGTTCCACATCGGGGGCATAGCCTTGGGCACCACCACCAGCGGGGTGGAAGTGGATGGTCGAGTGCGGTAATGCGTAGCGTTTGCCTTTGGTACCACCAGCCAACAGAATCGTGGCCATGCTGCCTGCACGCCCCACACATACCGTGTTGACATCACACGAAATGATATGCATGGTGTCGTAAATGGCAAGCCCGTCACGCACACTGCCACCCGGGCTGTTGATGTAGAACCACACGTCGCGCGTGGGATCTTGGTGCTGCAAATAGAGCAACTGCGCCACAATCGACGAGGCAACATCGTCATCGATGGGTGTGCTCAACATAATGACACGCTCGTTGAGCAACCGGGAGAACAAATCCCAGCCACGCTCGCCGCGGGCGGTACGTTCAATCACACTTGGAATGTATGGCATGGTTCAAATCCTTCCTGCTGTGCATTGGAGGGAGCCCCAATGCACAGTGAAGTATACCATCTTTTATTGGCTGACTCCAATTTTGCTACGTGCGTTGGTAGACGACATTGCCACCCACAATCGTCATATCGACCTTGATATGCAGAATGTCATCGGCGGCACAGGTGGCATAGTTGGTGTCGAGCACGGCCATGTCCGCCAGCAAGCCGGGGGTGATACTCCCCTTGAGGTGCTCCTCGCGTGTCAGCCATGTGGGTGAGACGGTGTATGAGCGCAAGGCGGCCATGCGGTCGATGGCTTCTTGCGGCGCAATCACGGTGCCTTTGTGCGTTTTGCGCGTCACCAAACTATACAAGCTGATAAACGGATTGTAGTGGAAGGTGCTCGGAATGTCGCTCGAGGCAATCATGGGGATACCACGCTGCAGGTACGTTTTGGCTGGCTTGTACTGGTGGGCCAACTCTTCGCCCACATCGCGGAAGAGATCATCACCCTCGAAGTAAATAAATGTCGGCTGAATGACGGCGCCAATCTTGTATTTGGCCATCGCCTGCAACGATTCTTCGCTGGCAAAGTAGGCATGGATGATGTTGTGGCGATGGTCGTGCGGGTTGGCAGCCACTGCATCTGCAAATGCCAACGCCGATTCGTGGTGGGCACGGTCGCCGATGGCATGGATGCCGATATCCCAGCCCAAATCATGCCCACGTTTGAAGAAACGGCGGAGATCGGCAGGGTTGAGGCGATTAAAGTCACGCACCACGCTTTCACCCACAAATGGCTTGAACATCCAGGCGGTGCGGCTGGTGGTGCCGCCGTCGACGGCCATTTTGAGCGCCGTCAAGCGCAACATGTCGTCGCCCAGCCCACTCCACAAGCCCAAATTTGCGGCGCGGTCATCGAGCTCTTTTTCAATTTCTTCCTCGCGGAAGCCGTGCCACGACGGCATCAGCGACGTGCGTACGTTGAGTTTGCCGTAGCGATACGCTGCCATGTAGGCCTGCATCTCCCACGGGTAGAGTCCTGGCTCTTGGATGCTGGTGATGCCGTACGACAAATATTCGGTGCTCGCCTTTTGGATGCCCAGTACGGCCTGCTCTTGGGTGACGGCCGGCAACAAATTGCGCACCAGCAATTTGGCGGCAGCACGTAGAATCCCGTTGGGGCGCCCGTCGGCATAGCGCTCGATGGCGCCACCGCTGGGGTCGGGGGTGGTGGCGTCGATGCCGGCCATGGTGAGTGCCACACTGTTGACCACATCCATGTTGAAAAAGCGCTTGAGCAGCACGGGATGCTTGTCGGTGGCAGCGTCGATGTCGCCACGGGTAGGCAGGCGGTTTTCGGCGAGAAATGATTCGTTCCAGCCTTCGCCGATAATCCACTGACCAGGGGGTGTCGTTTGTGCCGCCTTGGCAATCAGGTCGCGCATTTCACCCAGCGATTTGACATCGTCGAGGGCGATGCGCGTCATCTTGATGCCGACTTCTAGCATGTGGTTGTGGCTGTCGTTGAGCCCGGGGATGACGGTGGCGCCGTGGAGATTCATGACTTTGGTGCCTGGCCCTGATAGTGCCAGAATCTCGTGGTCACTGCCAATGGCCACGATGCGCCCTTGGAAACACGCCACAGCCTGCACCACCGGTTTGTGTGCATCCATGGTGATAATGTTGGCGTTGTGTAGAATTAGATTGGGGACAAGTGACATGGGGTGACTCCTTTGTCGTAACACTACTTACTTATGCCGTCGCCTTGGCCGCATCTTCGGCAAGGCGCGAGGTGGATTTTTGGTTGGCGGGATCAATGAATCGCGTCGAAATCATCGTGATAATGGCAAAAATTACGGCAATCATGAAGGGAATCTGGTACCCATAAAAATTCATGATATACCCGGCAGCCAGGGGGACGATTACGGCAGCCACGTGCTGCATCGTCAGCCCCATGGCAATCGAGGGGGCAATATCGGCTTGTGATGCCACCTTGCGCAGATAGGTGTTGGCCCCAATCCATGAAATCGGGAAGATGATGCTGTAGATGGTGTAGCAGGCCAACACAATCCAGATGTTGTTGATGAATGCGTAGCCTGCCAGTGCCACCACGTAGAGCACGTTGGCGGCGGCAAGCATAGGGCGTTCGCCATAGCGGTCGATGAGCTTGCCCACCCGCCGCCCAATCAGCGTATTAATCACATTTACGGCAATCAAGAGCATGGTCAACTGACTCACGCTCAAGTCGTAGTTTTCCACCAGAATATACAATCCAAACGAGAAAAAGATTTGCTGTCGCCCACCATCGAGCAAATTGAGCATGTAATAAAAGCGATAATCCTTGTGGATGACGATTGGCTCACGCTTTGTTTCGGCGGGGTGCGGGATGCCGTCTTTCAAATTGGGAAAGGCATAAATGGCCACGCCAGCAGCAGCCGCGGCCAACCCGAGCAGATAAAATGCGCTGGTGAAATCGAACCATCCATATTGGAAGCCGACCGCCATCAGTACCATGGCGAGCAGTCCACCCATGTTTCCCAGTGCAGTGACAGTACCGAGCACTGTTCCCGCCTTGTCTTCACTGGTGGTGCTCATGGCCAGTGCATGCTGGGTTTGCAACCAGGTGTGGTAGCCCATCGAGCTGACAATCACCCACGGGGTGACGGTGGCGAAGTCGGTGGCAATGCTAAACAGCGCATACCCGAGTGCAAGTGTCATCAACGCCAGTGTCGTCAAGCGTGGCAGTGAGAGCCGGTAAAAGAGGGCAGTCAGGAAGAGAATCAAAAAGCCGGGGATTTCACGGATGGCAGTAATATAGCCGAACTGTGGTCCCCCCAACGCTAATACGTCCCGAAAGAAATTGGTGACGATGGCGTGTTGCCCCGACATGGCAAAGCTGGCCAACACGGTGGTCAACGTAATCAGCATGAAGCCGCGCCGGGCTTCGGGAGTGCGAAACTCGCTTGAAAACATGGTTAATTATTCTCCGTACGGTGAAAGATTTCAGCCATGGGCATCTCGAAACGTGCCCCCAGTTCGACCGCCCAATCGTGCATGCGCTGATCGAGCTCGGGATTTTCGGCACCGACCTGGCTGGCATGCGCGTGCAGGGCATGTAATTTTTGGGCAAAGACGGCACTAATATCGATGCCGATATTGGGTTGTGGCGAGCCCACAATGTAGAACTCTTTGACTTTGTGCGGGAGTAGTCCCTCCTCAGTCATCAGCTCGGGGAAGTCCCACGGGTTCTGCGATGCTGGATAGAGCGCTGCCAGCACTGCCGTACCCGCCGCAATATGGTCGGGATGATAGCGGGCTACGCCCAGCGGTGTACCCCAATAACGCTCTGGTGACTGACAAATCACACGCGTCGGCTTGTAGGTGCGCAATACGCGCACGATGTCTTTGCGCAACTGCAGGGTTGGGTAGAGGCGACCATCGGGGTAATCGAGGTGGATGACGCCTTTGAGTCCGAGACGACGCGCTGATTCGGCCTGCTCCGCTTTGCGCGTGTCAATGGTGACGTGGCGGGCCGCCGCACTCAGGTCAGTGGCATCATCGGAACCACCTGCAGAGGCGTCGGTGATGACACAGATGTAGGCATCAAAGCCTTCATTAATCCACGTCAACAGTGCGCCGGTACTACTAAACTCGGCATCATCGGGGTGCGCCATAATCGACATGGCCACCGGTTTGGGAGTAGTCGTCATTGTCTGTTACTTCTGTAAATAGCGGTCGAGTAAAAGGGCGAGCTGCGTGCGGCGCGCAGCGGGAATGACCCGCGGGTCAGTCATAATCGCCGTCGCCAAAGCATGGTGTGCCGGGCTGTCAATGCCAGCTGCAATGAGGGGAATGGCGTGCCGAATCACGGCTTGCGCCATCGCTGAATTGGCATGCATGGTGGCCACCACCGTTTCAACGGTCACGGCATCGTGATCAGGGTGCCAACAGTCGTAGTCGGTGACCATGGCCAGCATGGCATAGGCGATTTCAGCCTCGCGTGCGAGTTTGGCTTCGGGCAAGGCAGTCATGCCGATTAGGTCAAAACCGCGTCGGCGGTTTTCGTTGCTTTCGGCGAGTGTGGAGAACTGCGGTCCCTCCATACACACATAGGTGCCCCCCTGGTGAAAGGTCGCTCCGGCTGTGGTCGCAGCCTGGGCCAAGCGGCGCGATACCTCGGCGTCAAACGGTTTGTCGAATGCCACGTGTGCCACAATCCCCTCACCAAAAAACGTACTCGGGCGGATGCCTTTGGTGCGGTCGTAGAGCTGCGTGGGGATCACGATATGACCAGGTGCGTAGTCGTCACGCAAGCTGCCGACGGCACTCACGGCAATCAGTGATGTGACCCCCAGCATGCGGAAGCCATAGATGTTGGCGCGCGCCGGCACTTCGCTGGGGGTCAGGCGATGCCCGACGCCGTGGCGCGGCAAAAACGCCACACGCGTGCCTGCAATGGTGCCGATGACGTAAGCATCACTCGGGTCACCAAAGGGGGTGGTGAGTCGCACTGTTTCCACGTCACTGAGGCCGGGCATACTATAGAGCCCACTGCCGCCAATAACGCCGATTGTGGCATGTGACATTGCAAATCTCTCATTCCTGTTGGGTCTGCATTGACGTATCTGTAGCATCATTCTATACTGCATTTGCAGTTCTGTGAAATCTGCCTACGCAAGGAGGAATGCGATGACCACAACCCAATTCCGTGTCCCCGATATTTCGTGCGATCACTGTGTGCGTGCGATTACCACTGAAGTCAGTGCGGTGGCGCATGTGGCCAAAGTGACCGTTGATATCCCCAGCAAGCTGGTCACCATTGACCACCAAAACGTGCCAGCGCCGACGTTGGTGAGCGCCATCAACGAAGCTGGGTTTGATACCGTCGAAGCCGTCGCCTAACCAGCAGTGATGTGACGGGGGTGGGGGGGCGAGTCCCCCCCCCCCCCGCGGGGTTTGTTGTGTGTTGGGGGGGTATGCGCGGGGGGTGGTTCCCCAGCCCGCCCCCCCCCCCCCC
>JBKCGB010000159.1:0-14028 GCA_046303375.1 Roseiflexaceae bacterium | reverse complement strand
GCATTTGGGTTTGGATTGCCAAAACCACCAACAGCTGGCTGTTGGCCGTACTGTGCTGGCTGTTGGCCGTACTGTGCTGGCTGTTGGCCGTACTGTGCTGGCTGTTGGCCGTACTGTGCTGGCTGTTGGCCGTACTGTGCTGGCTGTTGGCCGTACTGCGCTGGCTGTTGCCCGTACTGTGCTGGCTGTTGACCATACTGTGCTGGCTGTTGACCATACTGTGCTGGCTGTTGACCATACTGTGCTGGCTGTTGGCCATACTGTGACGTGCTCCCAAACCCGCTGCCAGACTGGTCGTACTGTGCTGGCTGTTGGCCGTACTGCGCTGGCTGTTGGCCGTACTGCGCTGGCTGTTGCCCGTACTGTGACGTGCTCCCAAACCCGCTACCAGACTGGTCGTACTGCGCTGGCTGTTGCCCGTACTGTGACGTGCCCCCAAACCCACTACTCTGCCCATACGAAGATGTATCTGCGTAACTACTGCCTTGTCCGTAAGATATCCCAGCAGTTGTACCAGACGACTGACCAAACATGCTACTTTGCGTCGTACCACCATCACTCTGATCCCCTGCATACCCTGTGTATGGAGAGGCTGCAGCAATGGCACCAGTGCTGATACCGTATGGGGGGGTGGCTCCACTAACGGTCATCCCATACGCATCTGTGCCACTTGCACTCTGTGGTTGCATCCCATATCCATCAAAACCGGCCTGATTTGATGTCGTATCTGGATTTGTGTCCTCCACCGGTCGACGTTCAAACAGTTTCTGTCGCATACCCGCCCAAAAACCTTGTTTCGGTGCAGGTGCTTCTTCTTCTGCGGGTTCTGGCTCTGCAAATGTGTCATACGCTGATGTTGACGCATACGCACCTGCTGCCACAGCTGATTGGACTGCAGTGGACGAACCACCAAAGCCAGATGATGGAGACTGCCCATACGACGAACCACCAAAGCCGGATGATGGAGACTGTCCATACGACGAACCACCATACTGATCTGTTTGATTTTGTATCGGTGCAGTAATATTACTGGGAGCAGGTGCTGGTGTACCACGCAGACTCGAAATCGCATTGCGAATTTTGATGATTGATGCCCAGCCAATCAAAAACAGCACAATGGCAACCATTGACCAAGGAAGCAGCATCAACATGTAGCGGTTGATGACCCAATCAACGACTGCGAGACCTGCTGAATAATCACGGAAGTAGTTGATTATTGTACCAACAATCAAAAATGCATTAAAAAACCCCAACAGCCCAGCGATAATATTATCTTTGCGCGTTTTGGGATCAGGAGTAACAGGGAGTAGATTTTCACAGTAATAGCTTAACAACGCAGAGAGCGTGGTCAAAAGCAGAATGCGAATAATCAGGGTGATGACTGTAGGATCTTCCACGCCACCGGTGGCCACTTGGATGTAGCCACTGAGAATCCCACCGATGACATCAGTGACTGCGATTGCAATCAGAATGCCAAAAAACGACCACACGCCATAAAACCGATGGCGAAACGTACCAAGTGCCACACCAACCGCCATGGCAATCAGCGCTAATGCACTCACAATATATGACATGTGTGCATCCTTTCTCACTCACTGAATATCACTGTCTACCACTCTTTAGGCATATTGTAACATAGACCGCCAAAACGCTTTACTCTGACGCACGTGCCTGGGTCATGTTTGTGTGGTATAATCTTGCGCGTAAACGTGAACGGGGCGAGATGTGCCAGGGTGGGTACGTCTTGTGTGGGCGATGATGCCGCGCCGCCGCGCAGTGCAATGTTCATAACAAAGAGGAGTAATCCGCAATGACACGTGTAGCAATCAACGGTTTCGGGCGCATTGGTCGCCAGAGCTTCAATGCGTTGCTCGAATGGTACGGTGACGAGCTCGAAATCGTGGCCGTGAATGACCTCTCTAACGTCGCAACGTTGGCGCATCTGCTCAAGTACGACACCAACTACGGTCCATTCAATGGTGACGTCAAGGCCAATGGTCAGATTCTCGAAATCACCTACTACGATGCTGATGGCAACGAACGCGAAATGAAGCTCGAAGTGCTCGCAGAGCGCGACCCCGCCGCCTTGCCATGGGGCAAGCTGGGTGTGGATATTGTCATCGAATCAACGGGTCGCTTCACCGAAGCCGACAAGGCCAAGGCACATTTGCAAGCCGGTGCCAAGAAAGTCATCATCAGCGCACCTGCTAAGGGCGAAGACTTGACCATCTGCATGGGCGTCAACGAAGACAAGTACGATCACGACAAGCACCACATCATCTCCAACGCCTCGTGCACGACCAACTGTTTGGCACCAGTGGCTAAGGTGCTCAACGACAAGTTCGGCATCAAGCGCGGCATGATGACAACGATTCATGCATACACCATGGACCAGAATCTGCAAGACAACGTGCACGCCGACCTGCGCCGTGCCCGCGCTGCTGCCATGAACATGGTGCCCACTACCACTGGTGCCGCTCAGGCCGTGGCGCTGGTCATCCCCGAGCTCAAGGGTAAGTTCACCGGCTTTGCGGTGCGTGTCCCCACCTCGACCGTATCAATGGTCGACTTCGTGGTTGAGCTCAACAAGGGCACGAGCGTCGAAGAAATCAACAATGCCTTCATCGCTGCCTCACAGAGCGAAGCACTCGAGGGCATCTTGTGTGTCACCGACGAACCACTCGTCTCGAGCGACTTCAAGGGCGACCCTGCGTCGAGCACTGTCGACCTGCAATTGACGATTGGCTTGGGCGACAACCTGTTCAAGGTCATTTCGTGGTACGACAACGAATACGGCTACTCACACCGCGTGGCCGACCTGACCGCCTTCATCGCCGACCACTTCAACGCCTAAATCCCACACACGAACGCCGCCCGTGCCATGGCACGGGCGGCGTTTTGTATCGATGCTATGCACGCTCCCACATGGCAGCAATCCCTTGGCCACCACCAATACACAACGACGTCACTGCATATTGTTGAGCCGTGCGCTGCAGTTCATGGATAGCTTTGGTCGCAATAATTGCACCAGTAGCTCCCAACGGATGCCCGAGCGAGATACCACTGCCATGCGGATTGACGATGGCCGGATCAAGTCCCAAGGTCTGCGTCACTGCCACCGCTTGAGCCGCAAAGGCTTCGTTGACTTCGTAGAGCGCCACTGCATCACGACCGATGCCCGTGCGTTGCCACAGCTTTTGGATGGCTGGGATGGGCCCAATGCCCATATAGTCAGGATCGACACCGGCGTGGCTATACCCCACCAGACGTGCCACAATCGGCCAGCCTGCGGCCCGTGCCACCTGTGCCTCTGCCACAATCAGCATGGCGGCACCGTCGTTGAGGCTCGACGAATTGCCTGCAGTCACACTACCATTGGCATCAAATGCCGGGCGCAATTTGGCGAGCGTCGCAAGCGTGCTATCGGCGCGAATGCCTTCGTCACTGGCAAACGCTTGCGTGCCACCTTTCATGGGTACATCAATCGCCACCATCTGCATATCAAAAAAACCAGCCGCTTGCGCGGCAGCAGCCCGTTGCTGGCTCTGGAGCGCCCAGGCATCCTGCATGTCGCGCGTCACACCGTAGCGTTTGGCCACATTCTCCGCAGTAATTCCCATGGCGCATCCCGCAAAGGGATCAGTTGTCGCCCCCACCATGGGGTCGCGCACGGTGCTGTCGTTGATGCGTTGGCCCCAGCGCAGGCTAGGGAGCCAATAGGGGGCGCGGCTCATCGACTCGACGCCGCCCGCTAGCGCCACATCGCAATCACCGAGCATGATGGCTTGGGCGGCGCTGATGATAGCTTGCAAGCCGCTCCCACAGACACGATTAAGCGTCAGCGCCGGTGTTTCGATGGACAAGCCACCGTTGATGGCCACTGCACGTGCCAAATACATGTCGCGCATGTCAGTATGGATGACGTTGCCCACAAAGGCCTGCTCGATGCGCGCCGGGTCAATGCCGGCACGTGCCACCGCCGCCCGCACCACCGTCGCCCCGAGGTCGACGGTGGTGACATCTTTGAGGCTGCCACCAAATTTACCGATGGGAGCGCGTATCGCGGCACACACCACCACGTGTCGTGTGGTCATGACCGTTACTTCTTGTCGCTGGTGAATTCACCAGACAAGAAACGGCGCGCAGTTTCGGCCAGAATCGCCGCCCCAATGGGCATGTAATCCTCATTAATGGCAAAGACCGGGGTATGGTGGGCACGCTTGAAGTCACCTACTGCAGCACCAACGCTAATCATGGTTCCTGGTGCTTTGGCCTGCATGTAGGCGAAGTCTTCTGCACCCATGCCAGCGCGGTTGCGTTCGATATTCTCACTGCCCACAATTTCACTCGCTACCGCATCCATCCACTCTGTGACAGTCGGGTCGTTGTAGCCGGCCGGGTAGCCATGCTCGATTTCAAGCGTATAGTCGCCGTCATAGATTTTGCACAAGGCAATGGCACGTTCCACTTCTTCGAGGAGCTGTTTGCGTACGTTGTCGCTGTAGCTGCGCAACGTGCCTTCGAGATAGACCTCAGCCGGAATCACATTTGACACGGTCCCGCCCCGTACCACCCCCAGGCTGACCACTGCCGGCTCCATCGGGTCGACTTTGCGCGACACGATGTTGTGCAGGGCAGTCATGACAGGGATGAGCATCCACAGCGGATCGGTGCCTTGGTGCGGGTAGGCACCATGCCCACCCGTGCCACGAATCCAAGCCTTGAAGGAATCCACAGCCGCCGTATTGTGGCCTTTTTTCAGTGACGCATGCCCGAGCGGGCTGGTTGAGTCCACATGCAAGGCGATAACATGGTCGACACCGTCGAGTGCACCGTCATCCATCATCATGGGGGCGCCGCTTTGGTGCTTACCACCAGTGGCTTCTTCGGCCGGTTGGAAGAGGAAGCGCACGTTGCCTTTGAGCGTGCCTTTGGCGAATTCTTCTTTGAGGAGATGCGCCACACCCAACAAAATAGCAGTATGCGAGTCATGCCCACAGGCATGCATGTTGCCGGCAGTCTGGGATGAAAAATCCACACCACTGTTTTCCAAAATGGGCAAGGCATCCATGTCGGCACGAATGCCGATGGTCGGGCCATCGCCGGTACCGATGCTGCCCACTACGCCGGTAATCCCGACATTGGTACGCACCTCGATGCCGCCGATTTCGTGGAGCGTGTCTGCAACGAGTTGCGCAGTACGCACTTCTTGGAATGCGAGCTCGGGATGCGCATGGATATCACGGCGCAGGCGTGACATTTCAGGTTGGAGTTTTTTGGCACGATCAAGCATTGACATGGTGGTATTCCTTTACTTCGTCAGGTAGCGTTTCACCGTTTCGGCCAAAATAGCGGCGCCCAACGGCATACAGCGTTCGTCAATATCAAATACAGGTGTATGATGCGAGCGTGGCTTGTCGCCGACGGCAGCACCGAGCATCATCATGGCACCCGGGGCGAGTTGTTGCATATAGGCGAAATCCTCGCCGGCCATGCCTTTGGTGACACGATCGACGGCCGTGGCGCCCACGTATTCGCTCGCCACGTCATCCATCCACTGCGCCACGGTGGGATCGTTGTGGCCGGCCGGGTAGCCCTTGATGATTTCCACCTGGTACTCGCCTCCCATGCCTTTGGCCAGCGAAAAGGCACGCTCAACTTCATCAAAGAGTTGTTGGCGCACCTCTGGGTCGAAACTACGCAACGTGCCGGCGAAGTAGACTTCCGCCGGAATAATATTGAAGGCCGTACCGGCCTGCACAATCCCCAGACTACACACGGCTTGCTTCATTGGGTTGATTTTGCGCGACACGATCCCGTTGAGCGCCGTAATAATCGCCGCCGTCATCGCCAACGGGTCACCGCCGTTGTGTGGATATGCACCATGGCCACCTGCAGCCCGTACCCACGCCTTGAAGGCATCGGCTGCGGCCGTGACCGGACCACGCACCAGTTTGACGGTACCGAGTGGCGTATCGGCATCGACATGCAAGGCGATGACGTGGTCGACGCCCACGAGCGCACCATCAGCAATCATTTTGGGGGCGCCGCTTACACCATCGCCACCCAGCTCTTCAGCCGGTTGGAAGAGAAATCGTACATTACCTTTGAGCGTGCCCTTGGCAAATTCTTGTTTGAGTAGGTGTGCTACCCCTAGCAGAATTGCCGTATGTGCGTCATGCCCACAGGCGTGCATGTTGCCGGCTACTTGAGACGAAAACGCCACGCCGCTGTTTTCCAAAATAGGCAACGCATCCATATCGGCACGAATCCCGATGGTCGGGCCGTCGCCGGTACCGATACTCCCCACTACGCCGGTGATACCGACACCCGTACGGATATCGATACCACCAATCTCACTGAGTGTATCGGCCACCAGTTGTGCCGTGCGCACCTCTTGGAATGCCAGCTCGGGGTGCGCGTGGATGTCACGGCGCAAACGCGACATTTCGCCTTGGAGTTGTTTGGCTTGATCGAGCATAGACATAGGGGATAACTCCTAACGACTCAAATAACGCCGCACCGTCTCGGCCAGAATCGCCGTACCCAACGGAATACAGCGCTCGTCAATGTCAAAGACTGGCGTGTGGTGTGGGCGCTTGATATCACCAATCCCGGCACCGACCATCATCATGGCACCTGGGGCCAGCTGTTGCATGTAAGCAAAATCCTCACCTCCCATGCCGTTGGTGACACGATCGATGTTTTCGGCACCGATGTATTCGCTCGCCACATCATCGAGCCATTGGGCCACGGTGGCATCGTTGATGCCCGCCGGGTAACCACGCTGCAATTTGAGCTCGTATGAGCCCCCCATGGCCGTCGCGAGTGAAAACGCACGCTCGACTTCGACAAACAACTGCTCGCGTACGCCGGGGTCAAAGCTGCGCAACGTGCCACCAATCATGACTTCGGCGGGAATCACATTGAATGCGCCACCACCCTGAATCATGCCGATGCTACACACTGCCGGCTTCATCGGGTCGATTTTGCGCGATACAATACCGTTGAGGGCTTGCACCACCGTCGCTGCCATCGACACCGGGTCACCACCGAGGTGCGGGTAGGCACCATGCCCGCCTGAGGCGCGCACCCAGCCCTTGAAGCCATCAGATGCGGCCGTATTGGGGCCACGCACCATGCCCGCTTGCCCATACGGAATGTCAGAGATGACATGCAGCGCAATCACGTGATCGATGCCATCCATGGCACCGTCTTTCATCATCAACGGTGCACCGCTGACCCCATCACCACCGACTTCTTCGGCCGGTTGGAAAAGAAATCGCACGTTGCCTTTGAGCGTGCCTTTGGCGAATTCATCTTTGAGCAGATGGGCTACACCCAATAGAATAGCAGTGTGTGCGTCATGGCCACAGGCATGCATGACGCCGGCTGTTTGCGACGCAAACGCCGTCCCAGTGGCTTCGAGGATGGGCAAGGCGTCCATGTCGGCACGAATGCCGATAGTCGGCCCATCACCCGTACCAATACTGCCGACTACACCAGTTTTGCCCACACCTGTGCGTATATCGATACCACCGATTTCACGCAGCGTATCGGCCACCAATGCGGCAGTGCGGAACTCTTGGAAGCCGAGCTCGGGATGCGCATGGATGTCGCGGCGCAAGCGAATCAACTCGTCACTCAACTGTTGGGCGCGTGCCAACATGGTCATAGCACACCTCTCCGTGTTTTTATGTGACTACGCAGATGCGTAGTGCTCACTCTACTTCAATATTGTACTGCTGTTGCATCTGGTCATGTGCGGTAAGTAAACGCAACTCCAGCAGATAACGACCCGTTTGTGTCGGCGTGATGCGCAATTCGTCGACCTGCATCGCCATACAATCACTCGGCAAGGTACGTTGGAGCCGATTATAGGCGATGCGACTCCCATCCGGGGCAGTCACTGCCACCTCAATGGTCACTGCAACCGCATCATGGTCATCATTCACCACCGTAATCGGCAAATTGAGTGTTTCACCACGTGCGATGTGGGTACGCGCCATCACACAAAAAATGTACTGCGGGCGAAAGGCCAGCTGCATAGCATAGTAGACCCGCTTGGGGACACGCCAATAATCGATAATCGACCACGAAATCGCCGGATTGGCATCGGTAAACATGAACGGCAATATACCACCGGTCGGTGCATATTTGCGCAGACGCAAGCGGTCAATGTAATGGCGATTAATCATGATATGGTAGTCTTGCGTCATGTCGATAAGGTGTGATAAATCGGGGGCAGCCCGCCAATCCATCCAGTAGGACAACATGTGCGGTTGGAACGAGTGTTTGCGCATCAGGGTAGCCACATCGAGCTGTCGAATATCAGCATCCATGAACTTGATGGCACTTTCATAGTTGGGGAAGCTTTGAGCGCCGAATTCAGTTACAAAGCGCGCATTGTTGGGGAACGTTTCGATGAGCTTCTCCCATGTTTCGAGTGCGCCGTAGATTTTGTACCACCCATAGTAGAAGTGGG
Source organism: Roseiflexaceae bacterium (assembly GCA_046303375.1). Lineage (GTDB taxonomy): Bacteria > Chloroflexota > Chloroflexia > Chloroflexales > Roseiflexaceae > UBA965. The sequence goes on along the minus strand of JBKCGB010000159.1, from coordinate 5,543 downwards.
TATCAGTGCCTTTGTGCCATAACGGGATGGCGTATTCACCAGACGAACGCACACTCGGACGGGTGGTGTCTATGGTGGCAACTTCGCGCTGCAATGCGCTATCAAGCACATCCCGATTCCAGTTATACAAAAAGACAGACACATACGTACGGAGTTTGGTCAGCCAGCGTTCATCCCGAGTATCAGCGACATGTACCGCCTCGTTGTGCATACACCACAACACAATGGATGGATGGTTGTAGAGCAACTCGACCATCTGACGTACTTGGCGTTGTGCTTCGGGGAGCACATCACGGCGATAAATCCACTGCAACGGGAAGTCTTGCCACACCAGCATCCCTAGCGCATCGGCTGCCGCATAAAAAGTCGGATGTGCGACGTGGGCATGCACCCGCAACACATTCATGTGACATGCTTGCGCCAGCCTGATGTCTGTTTCACATTGCGCTCGCGTCACCGTTGCAATCCGCATATCGGTGGGGGGGTAATTACTCCCTTTCATAAAAAACCGTTTCCCATTGAGATAGGGGATCCAGTTTTTCATGGTAAAAGTACGAATGCCAAAATCTCCCTGCCATTCGTCACTCGCCGTATCACCAATGCACAGAGTGGCAGTCACCTGATAGAGCGACGGGTGCCCCATATCGTGGCTCCACCATAATTCAGGGTCAGGCAGAGCAAGCGTCCCACTGGCTTGGTGTTGCCCAGCAGCCACGTGCACCACGGTGTGCACTTCATGGACTTTGCCTGCAAAATTATGTGGCGCAAACCGCCACACCACCGTACCACTACAGGCTGCAATGGCATCATACATGATACGATAGCGGATCTCCGCATGCTGACCAGTGAGCGTCTCGGTGGACAGCATCACGTGTTGCAGGTGCACAGGGCCGGTTTCGATGTGCTCGACGGGCAACCAAATGCCGCCGGGATTGAGCGTTGTATCAGCACTATCCCAGTGAGAAAAAACACCGGTGATGAGGCGTTTACCGACCTTGTCATGCTCTTCGGGGCAGGTCAACTCGACCACGAGCTGATTTTCTGTGGTCAACAGTGGTGTGATGTCATACGTGTGTGGTGCAAAATACCCGCACGGCTGACCAATACGTTGGTCATTCAGCCAGATATTGCCACGATAAAACATGCCATTGAATCTGAGAAAATGGCGGCGATTGGGGTGTATGTCAGGGCATGGAAAAGTAGTCCGGTAGACCATACGTCCAACGTAATGTGCCAAAAGGGGGTGCTGTTGCCAATGACTGGGAATCTGACATTCCATCCATGTGGCATCAGCATGATCGTAAGTGCCATGGTGAAATGTGGCAACCGGACGCATATACCATGGGTCGGGCAGTGGGGTCACACGGCGAATCATAGGTTCCCCCCTTTTGCAATCAATGACATGCCGAGGGCTGATTGCCTCATTGTAATCGAGAGTTTTCCTGCCTGTCAATGCCATACACCGCAGCATCAGTTACCACAGACGCACCATACTTGCTGGGCAACACGACACCATTCGCTCATACTACTTTTCGCACAATTATTTGACAGTGAGGCATATTCGTGTGAGAATATTTTCATTACCGTAGGCAAATTTTGCGCTACGTGCACTGTTTTTGCGATATGGCACGACGCAAGAGAGCATTTGTTGGCAACCGAGCTCACGATGAGCTGGCTGACCAGGTTAAGGGACATCCATGACCACAGCGCGACCGGTGTATCCGTTTAGTGCCATCGTCGGTCAAGACCGACTCAAGCGGGCACTCATTCTCAACGCCATCAATCCACGCATTGGTGGGGTACTTGTCCGTGGTGAGAAAGGCACAGCCAAATCAACGGCAGTACGTGGGCTCGCCCACATTCTCCCATACATACGCGTGGTGGCTGACTGTCAATACGGATGCCCCCCCGATCAGCCCTCTGCCATGTGCGCCTCGTGCCGCGCCCGCTACGAAACAAACCCCGATCTGCCTGTGGCCGAACGTGCCACCCGCTTGGTCGACCTCCCCGTTGCTGCCTCCGAAGACCGCGTGGTTGGCTCACTCGACCTAGAGCATGCGTTGACCGAAGGGCATCGCCGCTTTGAGCCAGGGTTGCTTGCACAGGCCAATCGTGGGTTGTTGTATGTCGACGAAATCAACCTACTCGACGACCACTTGGTCGATATTCTGCTCGATGCGGCCGCCATGGGGGTCAACACGGTGGAACGCGAGGGCATCAGCGTGTCGCACCCGGCACGCTTCATCCTCGTCGGCACCATGAACCCCGAAGAAGGCGAATTGCGCCCGCAGTTGCTTGATCGCTTCGGGCTCGTCGTCGAAATTGCTGGTATTCACGATGTCAACGGACGTGTCGAAGTGGTATCACGGCGCATGCGCTATGACCTCGATCCAGATACATTTAAACAGGATTGGCATGAGAGCGAAGCCGAAGTCGCTGGCAAAATTGTCAGTGCGCGTGCCATTTTGCCACTGGTGCAAATCACACGCAAAGACATGGCTGCAGTCGCAACGCTCTCCCTCGAGCTTGGTGTCGATGGGCATCGTGCCGACCTTGCCATCCTCGAGACTGCGCGCACCCATGCCGCCTGGGCGGGGCGTACGCAGCTGGCTGCCGAGGATATCCGGGTGGCAGCTGAGCTTGCGCTGCCGCACCGTATGCGCAGACAACCATTTACCGAGGTCAAACTCGATGAAGCCCGCGTTGGTGAAATTCTCGACCGGGTGGCAGCAGCTGAAGGTGATGAATCGTCAGTCGCAAATGCCGACGGGGTAAAAAAAAAGACCCAGTAAACGGGAGTGAAGATAGCCAGACTGGCGATAGCCAAGAGGAAGCTGAAGGGGGCGCAGGCGCCACTGCAAGTGCAGGCGCAACCGACCAAGGGTCGCAATCAAATAGTGAACAGGGTGGTGGCGAGAAAGCGTTCAAGGCCGACGAGATGTTCAAACCCAAGCGTCTCGAAGGGCAACGTGATCGCCAAGAACGCCGCTCACCTGGCAGGCGCAGTCGGACGCGCACCACGCGCAAGCAGGGGCGGTATGTGACGAGTCGCACGGCCCACCGAGTCACCGACTTGGCGCTCGATGCGACGTTGCGCTATGCGGCTCACCTGCAGCCAGGGCGCCGTGCGGCAGCAGTAGCAGAGGGCAAAGTCGCCAAACCAGTCATGTTACGCCGTAGTGATTTGCGCCAAAAGGTGCGGGTGCGCAAGACGCGTAATGCAGTCTGCTTTGTAGTAGATGCCAGTTGGTCGATGGCTGCCGATGAGCGCATGCGTGCCACCAAAGAAGCGGTGTTGTCACTGTTGCGTGACGCCTACCAACGCCGCGACCGGGTGGGATTGGTTTCGTTCCAGCGCGACTATGCTACCCTGCTGTTGCCGCTGACAAACAGTGTGGAAATGGCGCAGAAAATGCTGCAAACCATGCCCACGGGTGGACGGACACCGTTGTCGCGCGGCATGATGATGGGATACGAGGTGCTCAAGCGGGCATGGCGCCAAGACCCCGAGGTCGTACCACTGATGGTGCTCCTGACCGACGGGCAAGCCAATGTGGCCATGACTGATTTGCCACCGCAAGTTGAGAGTTATTCGATTGCCGACTTCATTGCGGCAGACAATATCCGCTCGGTGGTGATTGATACAGAGCATCCGGTATTTGAGCGTGGTTTGTCTCGCCAGCTTGCGCTCCACCTCAAGGGGAATTATTATCGCCTTGATGATCTCCGCGAAGGTGGACTCGTTGATTTGGTACGATCCGAGCTCAATCGCAAATAGCGTATGAATATGGTTTTAGTGGTTTTCAGGAGGATGTGAGGACATGACCGATCAGGACACCAAGCTTACGGCACAAACCGACGAGGGCACTACGACTGTGCCCCCCGATCAGGCAACGACTCCCCCGGCTGCCGCAAAGCGCCCCAATAAAAAGCCCTTCCAGGAAGTCGTTGTGGGGCAGACCTACCCTGGCAAGGTAAAGTCGGTCGTTGATTATGGCGCATTTGTGGATATTGGCTACGACCGTGATGGGCTCGTACACATCTCACAACTCGCAGATACGCCCACCGAAAAGGTGGCTGACGTGGTTCGGCCTGGACAGGCAGTGCAGGTGCGGGTCATTGATTTGGACGTCAACAAAGGCCGTATCAGCTTGTCGATGCGCAGTGGCGATCACACTGCTGACGCATCAGCCCCAACGCAACCAGTCCGCCCAGTACGGAATCGCCCCGAAGTCGATAGTGCCGCCTTGGCTGCACTCAGTGTCGGCAGCAATGTGACTGGCACCATCAAGAGTACAACTGCCATCGGAGCCTTCGTCGATATCGGTGTCGGCAAAGATGCGTTGGTGCACATCTCTGAGTTGGCAGAGACGCGGGTCGCGCAGGTGACTGATGCCGTCCAAGTTGGCCAAAGCTACACCTTCAAAATCATCGAAATTGACGTCACCAAGGCACGCATCAGCTTGAGCTTGAAGCAAGCGGTGCGCTCTGCACAACTCAACACCCTGGCGACTGGGCAAGTCTACACGGGCACAGTGAGTGGGCATTCGTCCTTTGGTGTGTTTGTCAATATTGGGGTCGGGCGTGATGGACTCGTACACACCAGCGAGCTCATCGATGCAGTCAAGCCGGCCATCGGTACCGAGCTACAAGTGCGTGTCATCGACATTGATACGATCAAGAATCGTATCAGTCTCACCGCCATCCTTGGCGAGCGCCCCGCCCGCGAAGAACGCGCCCCGCGCGAAGATCGTGCTCCCCGTGAGAAGCGCCAAAGCGAGCACTACAGCACTGGTGGTGTCGAAGAAACAACCTTTGAGGGTGATGCATCAATCGAGGATCTAGCATCACGCTTTGGTGGTGAAAGCCGTGACAAGCGCGCGCGCACGAGTGGCCGAAATAGCCGCAGTGGCGTCCTGCCTGATGCGGTCATCCGACGTACATTGACTGGTACCGACGAATAGTCAGTGACGCCACACGCAGAGATGTGCAACTGCACACTCACGTGTGGCGTATTTGACACGCCTATCACGCACACGATATAATGCGGAGACGTGTGTCATATCGTGCACCACGCCACGATTATACAGTTGACGCCAGCACCCCTGGCTTATTGAAGAGGTTGTATCATGCCCAAACGAACTTGGCAACCCAAGCGCATTCCACGTCGGCGTAAACACGGCTTCATGGCACGCATGAAGACCAAAGATGGCCGCAATGTTCTCAAACGGCGCCGTCTGAGTGGCCGCTGGCGTTTGACCGTCAGCCACGAGCGCCGCGCCGTCCAGCGCACCGCTCGTTAGGTAGCTGATGCAGCGGGCAGGGCGATTGTGAAACGACAATACCGCCTGCGCCGTCCCGCACACTTCCAACGTGTGCGCAGTAGTGGTTCACACTACGACGGCGCAGTGCTGTTGTTGAGTATTGCCCCAGCTCGGCAGCGCACCAGCCGTTGTGGGGTGGTTGTGGCGCGTCGCCTCGGCGGCGCTGTAGTGCGCAACCGCATCAAACGCCGAATTCGCGAAATATTACGGATTCATTAC
>JBKCGB010000158.1:0-36398 GCA_046303375.1 Roseiflexaceae bacterium | reverse complement strand
GAGATTTTTGCGACGCTCTAAACACGACGACGGGTGCCACGCACATGCGTGACACCCGTCGTGCAACCAGTCGTCGTTTAGCTCAACGTCTTCTGGTGGCAGGTGCGGTGGTGGTAGGTCTTGTTGCGGCGGCGATCGTCCATCAACACGATCATTTCGCGGTCGTTCATGATACGCTCGCCACAGTTGGCACAGGTGTGCACGGTGGCACGGCCGCTCTTGTCACGAGCCGTTACGTCGGTCTTTGACTTACCCTTTGAATCCTTGGCCATGGTGTTTCTTCTCCATTTACACGTCATACAAAAAACACATGTCGGCATTATAGCACACGTCACGAAAATGTGGCAACGGCTGGAGCTACACGTTTCGTAAAAATACGCTATAATGGGGCTAAGTGCTACGACGAAGCCACGTCGGTCACGTCCCTGCCGTCCAGCGAATGCGCACCTGGTGAAAGGCGCATCGGCACCGTCGATCGATATCCCTTCTGAGCAGGCGGCCCAAGCGGGACTCTCCCGTGTGTAAGCCAACCGGATGCCCACCGTCACCAGGGCAGTGCGTGTTGGCGCACACAAGTGGCTCGAGCCATACTCGAGCAACCAGGGTGGTACCGCGGGGTTTGACCTCGTCCCTGTCAGGGGGCGAGTTTTTTGTATGCGTTTTTTGACCAAAAAGAGGGACGTATGACGTTTCGATCGGTAGACACACGCGCCTCGTTTACGGCGCTCGAAGAGCGCATCAGCGCTTATTGGCAACAGCACGACATCAAACGCAAGGCGCTGGCACACGGCGACCAAGCCAAACCATTCATCTTTTATGAGGGGCCACCCACCGCCAACGGCAAACCGGGTATCCACCACGTCGAAGCTCGCGTCACCAAAGACATTATCATCCGCTACCACCGCATGTGTGGCCAGTACGTTATCGGCGCCCGCGGTGGCTGGGATACGCACGGTCTGCCCGTGGAAATCGAAGTCGAAAAGAAACTCGGCTTTAGCGGCAAACCCGACATTGAACGCTACGGTATTGCAGCATTTAACGCGGAATGTAAAACGTCCGTCCAGACATACATCAGCGAATGGGAGCGCATGACCGACCGTATCGCCTACTGGATCGACATGGAAAAGCCCTACAGCACCTTCGATAATTCCTACATCGAATCGCTGTGGTGGATTCTGCGCCAGTTCTGGGATCGCGATCTGCTCTTCCGCGACTACAAAGTCACCATGCACTGCCCACGCTGTGGCACCACCCTCTCCGATGCCGAAGTCAACCTGGGCTTCGAGGACGACGTCGACGACCCATCCGTGTGGCTGCGCTTCCGCGTCACACCCGCTGGTCATGCCCTCGATGCGCAGCTGGCAGGTGCCTCCTTTATCGCCTGGACGACCACGCCGTGGACCCTGCCCGCCAACGTGGCGCTAGCCGTCAACCCGGATGCCGATTATGTACTAGCCGAGACGGGGAGCGACGACAAACGCGAAACGGTCATCCTGTCTGCCAGTTTGGCCGAAAAAGTGCTCGGCGAGGGGCATACCATCCTTGCCACCTACACCGGCAACGAGCTGGTCGGCATGCGCTACACACGCCTCTTTGACGGCGTACCTGGCCCCGGTGACACCCCCGACCTAAGCAACGCGTACCGCGTCATCGCCGACGAATTCGTGTCGCTCGAAGACGGTACCGGCATCGTACACATTGCCCCCGCCTACGGTGACCTCGAAATCGGCCGCAAATACGCCCTGCCCACACTGTTCTCGGTCGACCTCAACGGCAACACGATGGCGCAGTTCGCCGATTTGGGCTTTGCCAACATGTTTTTCAAACAGGCTGACCCCGTCATCACCAAGGTGCTCAAGGAGCGCGGCGACCTCTTCAAGAGTGGGCGCGTCAAGCACGCCTATCCGTTCTGTTGGCGCTGCAAAACACCCCTGCTCTACTACGCCAAACCCAGCTGGTATATCCGCACCACCGCCCGCAAGGAGCGGCTGGTCGCCACCAACCAAGAAATTGCCTGGGTGCCCGAACACATCAAAGGCGGGCGCTTTGGTAAGTGGGTGGCCAACAACATCGACTGGGCCATCAGCCGCGAACGCTACTGGGGCACGCCGCTGCCCATCTGGGTCTCGGCCGATGGCCAGCACAGCGAGTGTATTGGCTCGGTGGCCGAACTCGAAGCCAAAGTCGGTCGCTCGCTCAGCGACCTCGACCTGCACCGCCCCTATATCGACGAAATCACCTGGGAAGATCCCACGCACGGCACCATGCGCCGCATCACCGACGTGGCCGATTGCTGGTTCGACTCGGGCGCCATGCCCGTGGCACAGTGGCACTACCCGTTCGAGAACAAAGAGCTGTTCGAGAATATTGCTGGCCAAGCCGACTACATCAGCGAAGCCATCGACCAGACCCGTGGCTGGTTCTACACGCTGCACGCCGTGTCGACACTGTTGTTTGACCGCCCCGCCTTCCAAAACGTCATCTGCCTCGGACACATCCTCGACGGCAAAGGCGAAAAAATGTCGAAGTCACGCGGCAACATTGTCAACCCGTGGGACATCATCGATGAATTCGGCACCGACGCCGTACGCTGGTACATGTTTGCCTCCGCTCCACCCTACAACCCACGCCGCTTTTCGCGCGAGCTGGTGGGCGACATGTTGCGCCAATTCACCTTGACGCTGTGGAATACCTACGCCTTCTTTGTGACCTACGCCAACCTCGACGGCTGGACGCCAGCCGGCATCCTCAAGGCCGACGGCTCACTCTCCGTCGATATCGCCACCCTCACCAATCCGCTCGACAAATGGGCGCTGGCACGCCTCGATCACCTGGTACGCACCGTCACCCAAGAGCTAGACGGCTACGACATTTATGCGCCAGCCAAGGCCATCGAACAATTCGTCGACGAGCTTTCCAACTGGTACGTGCGTCGCTCACGCCGCCGTTTCTGGAAAACAGGCAACGACGCCGATACGCATGCCGCCTACACCACCCTCTACACCTGTGTGGTCACGCTCAGCAAGCTCCTCGCACCATTCATGCCCTTTATTGCCGAAGAGATGTACGCCAACTTGGTGCTCAGCAAAGCACCGAGCGCGCCCCAAAGCGTACACATGGCTGCCTGGCCACAGAGCGTGGCGGCGTGGCGCAACGATGCCCTGGTCGCACAGGTCGACGTGGTGCAAACCGTGGTCGGTCTCGGCCGGGCTGCCCGCCGCAGCGCCGCCCTCAAGGTGCGCCAACCACTCTCCACCATGCTGGCGCGCGTCCCTGCGGCGATGGCCAGTGCCATGCCTGCTTTTGACGGCGATATCCGCGACGAGCTCAACGTCAAAACGGTACAGTGGCTCGACACCAGCGCCACCTTTATCGACTACCGCTTCAAACCCAATTTGCGCGTGGTCGGCAAAAAATACGGCAAACTGGTACCCGCCCTCAGCGATGCACTCAAAGCCATGTCCGCCGATGTGGCCCGTGCCAACGCCATCGCTGTCGAAGCAGGGCAGTCGTTTACGCTGGTCGTTGATGACCAAACCCTCACCATCGCCCCCGATGAAGTGCTGGTCGAAACATCGTCACCCGAGGGCTACGCTGTCGCCGAAGAAAACGGCATCCTGGCCGCCCTCGATACCACCCTCAGTGCCGAGTTGGTCGCCGAAGGCATCGCCCGCGAAGTGGTGCGCTACATCCAAGATGCCCGCAAAAACGCTGGCCTAGCGATTGCAGATCGTATCAACGTCAGCATCGATGGCGTTGCCGGTGATGCCACCCTCGAAGCAACTATCGAGACGTGGAAAGAGTACATGTGCGCCGAAACACTCGCCGTGGAACTCGTGCTCGCCAAACCGCTCGCCGGCGCCCATGTCGAAACCCTCGAGCTCGACGACAAAACACTCACCATCGCGATTAGCAAGATTGCCTAGCTACTACTCCATCTCCCTCCGCTGCCGCACATGGCAGCGGAGGTTTTTGTGCCTCTTGCCTTTTTAAACTAATTATATTAGTATAAATACGAGTATTAGTAGTTTTTGAGGAGGAACGGCATGCGCGTCACACCACACGGTGAGCACCTCTGGCAAATCAGGCCCACATGGTTCCCAGTCAATGCGTATTTGGTGAGTGAATCAGATGGATTTACGCTCATCGACTGCCTCATTCAACCACAGCATGGCAACGAGCTGGTAGCGATTGCGACAACACTCGGATTACCGATTCGGCGCGTGCTATTGACCCATGGGCACATGGATCACATCGGTAGTTTTGATCGGTTGCGCCAACTGCTCCCTGATGCGGAGTTTATAGTTGGTGCACGAGAAGCACGTTTTCTCGCTGGTGACAAGCAACTCGATGCGGGTGAGGCACACTTTCCCCTGCGAGGAGGATACAATCCGGTGAAAACCATTCCCACACGACTCATCACCGCGGGTGACATGGTTGGTTCGCTGCAGGTAGTTGCTAGCCCTGGCCACACTCCCGGTCATGTGAGTTTTGTGGATACCCGTGATTTGGGGATTATCACCGGCGACGCCCTACATACCGTTGGTGGGGTGACGATTACGAGTGAATGGTCGTGGCGGTTCCCATTCCCGGCGACTGCAACCTGGAGCAGACCTGCTGCCAATCAAAGTGTGCAAATGCTCGCCTCGTTGCACCCGAGTTGGCTCGCACCCGGGCATGGTGAAGTCGTTATGCAGCCGGCTAATGCACTGGCACAAGCCGTAGCACGCACATCGAACCACACATAGAGGCCACTCATGACCAAACACCGCATCAACCGTACCATGGTCATCGAAACGGCAGTACAGTATGTCAATCAGCATGGCTTGGATGCATTAACACTGGCCGCAATTGCACAAACACTGGATATCAAGCTGCCGTCGCTGTACAACCATATCAGTGGCATCGACGATCTCTACGCTGCGCTAGCGGCGCACGGGGCTCAGTCCCTATACCGCTGCTGTCAGGCTGCTGCAGTTGGACGCAGTGGTGATGAGGCACTACGCACCATGGCTGATGCCTATCGCGATTTTATCCGCCAAAATCCTGGCATCTATGCAGCCTCACTAGGACTATCGACCCTACCCAATCCAGCACTGGAGCATGCCAACCAGGATTTGATGCACTTGCTCACACGTGTGTTAGAACCATATCAATTGTCACCTCACGATACCATTCACGTCTTGCGCGGTTTGCGTAGCATCGTGCATGGCTTCAGCACACTCGAAGCAACTGGCACATTTGCACTGTCCGTTGATACCACTGACAGCTTTCAAACTGTGATGCAGTGGTTCATCACAAGTATCGCATCGATACCGCGTATCTAACGCATCCGATTAATCGCAATCACACCGTGTATCGGTGTAATTGCGATTTGACTTCTTTAAATTAACAGTGTATATTTACAGTGTAAATATACAGAGGTAGGATATGGCACGACCAACCAAGCAGGCACAGCAAGTCAATCTAAAGGAAGCCATTAAAGAGGTAGCTTGGCAGCAGATGGTGGATGTAGGGGCTGCCGAGTTATCGCTGCGGGCGATTGCGCGGGCGCTTGGGGTTAGTGCGCCGGCGATTTATAACCACTACGCCGACCGTGATGCGCTGGTGACGGCGCTGATTATGGATGCGTACACGTCACTCGGGGATTACCAGTTGGCAGCGCGTGACAGTGTGCCGCATGACGATGTGCGCGGGCGATTGCATGCGACAGGCATCGCATATCGGGCCTGGGCACATACGATGCCGCAGCGTTATCAGCTGATTTTTGGCACACCGATTCCGGGGTATCAGGCACCGCCCGAAGTCCTGCCGGTGGCAGGGCGATCGTTGCGGGCCTTGGTGAGTGTAATTGATCAGCTGTATGCAGCACACATGCTCAACACGGCGGCAATCCCGGCGGTGATGCCAGTGGCCATACCCATGTTTGATACATGGCAACAACATACTGGGGCGCAGGTGCCTGAGGCGTTGACGGTGGCCATCATGATTTGGGGGCGCGTACATGGGTTGGTGTCGCTCGAAATTGCCCGGTCGATTCCACCATTTGGTGGGACAGGTGATGGCTTGTTTATGTATGAGATAGATGCGATTGAGAGACATTTTATTGTGCATAACCAGTCAGAAAAATTGAGTTTTTATGCGCGAGGTAACGCATAAGAAAGGAACATGTCATGAAAGGTAATGTGATGAATGCAGATGCGCAAACGTCGTGGCGACTAACAGGAGTCGTGAGTCTCGTGCAAGGGCTACTCATCTTCATCCCCACGATTGTACTTGGTCAAGCGATTGGTTGGCCGGCGAGTTTGGGTGATCCGGCGTCAGTGGCTCTGCCTCGTTTGCTTGAGCAGGAGTCAGCCGTACGGCTGGGGTATAGTGCGTACTTGTTCTACTCGATGCTGTTTGCTGTCACTATTGTGCTGTTAGCGAAATTAAGTACCGGCAAGTCGATGGCTAACGTTATGAGCATCATTGTAGGTTTTGCTATTGCGTCAACTGTTGCACGCTCAATCGGGATCATTCGTTGGCTTATTCCTGCGCCACAGCTAGCAAAAACCTGGGAATTAGCTGCTACCGACCAAGAGCGGTATGCCATCAGTTTGGCATATGACCTGATGAATGCATATGGTGGCACGATAGGTGAAGTGTTGGGTGTGGGGTTATTTGCAGCGGTCGCCGTACTCGTACTCTGTGTGGCATCGTTACAGGATCAATCGTTGCCCAAGTGGCTTGTCGGCTTTGGCGTTATCGCCGCCCTCTGGTTGATTGCCACCACCAGCGAAGTCATCGGGATTGCGCCTGACTTCATCGTGGTGTTCCTCGGCACCACCTTGATTCAATTTTGGTTTATGGCAGTGGGCATCTGGTTGCTGATTCGGTCACGCCAAGCACCGCAACCCACCACGGTACGGAATTGAACATCAACGGCTGTTGTCGTGCGTGGCGGGATGGTTGATCTCGCGTCAGAGAAGGTAATGTATGAACATACTTGCAAACCCGAGGAGTGCAACAGTCGCGTTATTGGTTATTTGTGGCGCACAGATGATGATTGTGCTTGATAACACCATAATGAACGTTGCACTGCCATCGATACAAGCCGAACTTAAACTTAGTTCGACGAGCCTTTCGTGGGTCATCAATGCATATACACTCGTCTTTGGTGGCCTCTTGTTGCTCGGAGGGCGTATCGGCGACATTCTGGGACGCAGAAAGGTGTTTATCGCTGGCAACATCCTATTTGCCGTAGCAAGTGTGTTTGGTGGTATGGCACAAAGCGATGTGCAATTGCTCATCGCACGTGGTCTACAAGGCGTAGGAGGTGCACTAGCGTCTCCTACGGCACTGGCGTTGATTACGACGAGCTTCGCAGAGGGTCCAGAGCGCACGCGTGCCTTTGGCATCTTTAGTGCCGTGTCTGGCACTGCTGCGGCACTCGGTCTCTTGCTTGGTGGGATTCTCACAGACCTACTGAATTGGCGATGGGTACTCTTTGTGAATGCCCCGATTGCACTCATCGTGGTTGTTGCTGCACCCATCTATCTTTTGGAGTCAGAGCGCATCAAAGTACGATTGGATATCGCTGGTGCCATAACAGCTACAACTGGTGTGATTTCGCTTGTGTACGCAACCATACAGGCCGCCGAAAACGGATGGGGGCAAATCACGACCATGATGTGGTTTGGTGCGGCCCTACTCATGCTCACGCTTTTTGTGATTATCGAGCGCAACGCTACTATGCCGTTGATGCCGTTGCATTTGTTCAGCAATCGCAATCGAGTGGGTGCTTATGTGACCGGGCTCATGTGGTCTGCTGCATTCTTTTCGAGCCTGTTCTTTGTCACCCTCTTTTTGCAGCAAATACTCAGATTCTCACCATTGCAAGCGGGATTTGCATCAGTGCCAGTTGCACTCATCCTTGGCGTCTCGGCACAAATTTCAGCCCGTCTGGTGTCACGTCATACGCCACGCGTGTTAATTGCAACAGGTTTGACCATTGCATCTGTGGGGTTTGTGTGGCTGTGGCAGATTACCAGTCCATCAGCGACATACGTCGACATGTTGCTCCCACTTTTGCTGATGGCAAGTGGTATTGGTATGGTGTTTGTACCGACGAACATCACCGGGATGTCGCATATTGCAGCACATGAATCGGGCGTCGCTAGTGGCATGTTGAACACCACGCAACAGGTTGGTGGCTCGATTGGATTAGCCATTCTCGTGACGGTCGCCTCATCGTCAGCGCGGGATTATATAACTGAGCTGAGCAACACGGCTGTTGCTCGCGGTGAGGCTGAACTCGGCGCTGTGCCTGATGGAGCCTTGATCACCGCAGGTACTGTCTATGGCTGGTCAATGGCGTTTTTCGTCGCTGCCATGTTTTGTCTGGTGGGCGCAGTAATCACGTATCTGCTGATTCGTCCTACTGCGCCTGATGTGCATAAGGCGTCTGTACACGTAAGGATGTAGGTGTTCGGTCGATTGCATGACCTGATTGATCCTCAGTTGCCCAATATATCGTGGCTGGTGCATGCACGTCGAACCACATCGTGTCTGGTATCGAGAAATGGAGTCATTGTGAGTCGTATCTTCCCTGGGCGCTTTACCGCCCAAACCAATCAGCCGTTTGTCGTCTTTCTCATCGGCATGCGCATCAACACCTGGTGGCGTTTCGACAAATGGGTACCCGTGGTCAGTGCTATGGGGCCGATGATGCGCACGTTGTATACGCATCCCGAGAAGGGCTTTTTGCATACGGAGTATTTCTGGAACATGCGTGGCCCCATTCTCGTGCAGTACTGGCGCTCGTTCGACGACCTCGAGACCTTTGCGCGCAACCCATCTGACCCACATGTGGCGGCCTGGAAGCGCTTTAATCAGGCGGTGGGGGCTGATGGCTCAGTGGGAATTTGGCACGAGACCTACATGGTCAATCCCGATCAGTACGAGTGTGTCTACGGCAACATGCCACAATTTGGGCTGGGGGCAGCCATGGCGCATGTCGAGGCAGTGGGACGCCGTTATACGGCGCGTGAGCGGCTCAAGGCGAATGATTCGTAGTGTGGTATAGAAAGAGATTCATGTCATGAGTGTGCATGTCGTATTGGGGACTGGTGCGATTGGGCGGGCCACCGCACACGTGTTGCGTGCTCGTGGTGAGTCAGTGCGCATGATCAATCGATCAGGCCATATGGCCGAATTGCCAGATGGAGTTGAGATAGTGGCAGCCGATTTGTATGATGCCAAAAATGTGCGGGCTGTCACTGCTGATGCGTGTGCGGTGTATCAGACGGCGCAGCCCGAATATCATCAGTGGGTCGAGCGTTTTCCACCATTACAACGGGCAATTATTGAGGGTATGACGGGGAGCAACGCCAAGTTAGTGCTCGTCGAAAATATGTACATGTACGGCATCGCGTCAGCGCCACTCACTGAAGCAACACCACACATGGCCCACACCCGCAAAGGACGCGTGCGCAGTGAAATTAGTCAAGCGGCTTTTGCGGCGCATCTGGCGGGTCATGTGCGGGTGACGAGTGTGCGTGGTTCAGATTACTTTGGCCCATGGGGGCTGACGAGTATGCTGGGTGAGCGTACCTTTATTCCGTTGCTGAAGGGCAAAGCGGCCAATCTAATTGGTAATGTGGATGTCCCACACACCCAAACCTATATCCCTGATTTTGCCCGGGCAATGGTTATTGTGGCTGAGTCGGATATGGCCGATGGCCATGCATGGCATGTGCCAAATGATCGCCCAGATATCACACAGCGCGAGATGGTGACGATGATTGCGCGTGAGATGGGCGTGGAGCCGCGATTCCAGGCCATGGGTCGTACCATGATGCGCATTGCGGGGTGGTTTATTCCGGCTGCCCATGAGATGGTTGAGATGGCGTATGAATTTGAGCAGCCGTTTGTGGTTGATTCACGGCGCTTCGAAACCACCTTTGGCATGCGGGCCACACCAATGCCCGAGGCAATTGCACAAACGGTGGCATGGTACAAGACGCATGCACATATAAAGTGATGTTCGCTGAACGGAGTACGAGACGATGCGTATCATTCAGATTCCCCTGCGCTATTCCAATGCCTATCTGGTTATTGATCAGCAGGCCATCTTGGTCGATGCTGGATTTCCGGGCGATGCAGATGTCATTGAGCGTGCCATCACCCGTGCTGGTCTCACACCCCGCGATATCACCCTGCTCGTGCACACGCATGGACACATCGATCATGTAGGTGCGACCAGCGTACTGCAGCACCGCCACGGTATTCCTGTGGCCATCCATCAGGCTGATGCCCCCAACCTCGTAACAGGCACAAATGGCGTTGTCAAACCGCGCAATCTGGAGGCACGCTTAGTCGCAGCCATGCTGGTCAAACCATTCGATGCCGTAACGCCCGATATCGTGCTCAGCGAGGAAACGTCGCTCCACGCCTACGGCATCAATGGTCAAGTGCTCTTTACTCCTGGGCACACCAAAGGGTCACTATCGCTATTGCTCGGCAACGGCGAAGCCATCGTGGGTGATGTGATGATGGGCGGCTGGCTTGGTGGCACCATACGCCCGCACCAACCCAACTATCACTATTTCGTCGATGATTGGGACGATGTGCATCACAGCATTGCACGCCTACTCTCGCATGCGCCCACGCGCTGGTATGTGGGGCATGGTGGGCCGTTGGCGTATGCACGAGTAGCACGCCATTTTGCCCACATCAATAAACAGTGATGTAGGTGACAGGTTGGGGAGATGGGTTGTGGGCGGTATACGGTGCGTCACGACGGAGCAACATATGGATTCATTTGCTGCAGTATCAAGACATCAGTACATCAATCTGATGACGTTTCGGTCATCAGGCGAAACGATTGCCACCACCGTGTGGTTTGTGCATGACAATCACCGCATTTATGTGAGGACAGGGCACAACGCAGGGAAAGTGAAGCGGATTCGTCGCAATCCCCACGTCATCGTTGAGCCATGCAACCGCCAAGGCATCGCGCTTGGTCCACAGATATCAGCAGATGCACGTATTTGTGCGCCAAGTGACTATGAACGAATCAACACATTGTTGAATCAGAAATATGGCGTAATGAAGCGCTTCATTGATGTGATAACTCGCTTGCGGGATGGCTCCAACACCTATGACGTCATTGAAATAACTGGCTCTCCGGATGTGCTGGCTTGATCCTACACGCTCAATTGACGCACAGGATTGACGTATTTTTTGACATATGCGTGACGTGAAAGGGTAATCAACCATATGCCTATTCCTCTTACCATGCGTGCACTCCAACTTGAGTCATTCGACGGTCCAGATGGGTTGCACATTCGCGAAGTGCCAACACCGACGCCAGGTGCAGGGCAAGTACTCGTCAAAATGCACACGGCAGCCGTCAATCCATCGGATTTGATGTTTATGCGGAACCGTTATGGTATCCAGCGCACACTCCCCACGACGCTAGGATTTGAGGGGTGTGGAACGGTGGTCGCTACTGGGTCAGGTCTCGGCGTACTGTGGCTAGGGCGTCGGGTAGCGCTGGCGACACAAGCATACGGTGGTACGTGGTCAGAGTACACGATTACCAGCGCCACCAATGTTTTCCCACTCAAACACCATATCAGCGATGCCCAAGGAGCGATGTTGATGGTGAATCCATTGACGGCGTGGGCACTCATCGACGAGGCGCGGCGGATGCGTCAGCGCGCCATCGTGTTGAATGCCGCCAATAGTGCGCTTGGGCGCATGCTCATCCGCATTGCCACTTTGCGTGGTCTTGCGAGTATTGCGATTGTGCGCAATGCGGCATATGTGCATGAACTACGCAATCTGGGTGCGACCGAAGTGTTTGTCAGCAGTGATCCGGATTTTTTCTCACACCTCGCACATGCCTGTACCCATTATCAGGCTAGGATTGGGTTTGATGCCGTTGCAGGCGAATTAACAGGGGTGATGCTCAAAGCGATGCCGGCACGGGCACGCGTATTGGTCTATGGCGCGCTCTCATCGGCATCGGTAGATGTAGATGTGAGCACACTGCTGTTTGGCACCAAAGTGGTCGAGGGGTTTTGGCTGACCGAGTGGATTCATCGGCGTGGCATGGTGCAGGTGATTCGTGCTATGCGTGATATTCAAAATGCGCTCTACCCGGCCATGACCACCAAAGTCACTGCCACCTATCCACTTGAAACTGCCGTAGCGGGAATTCGTGCCTACGAAGAACAGATGGGCACGGGCAAGATTGTGTTGCAGTTTCACTGATAGTTGTTTTGTGAGCAAAGGGATACCTCCATGGACATGATCTACACCATTGGCCCATCAGTCATTGCTGCGATTACGGTTTTGATCATCGCTGCATATACATGGAACACCCTGCGTAGCGCGAGTATCGTAACGGTAGTGTGGGGTGTTTTGGCCATTGCTATCGGGCAATACTCGTTTTTTGCTGGTGTGTCGGAGTGGCAAGCATCAGACTGGATTGGCTTTCTGCTTTTTGGGGCACTCACGTTTACGCCGGCCGGATTGTTGCTGGTGGCTGCGGGGCGTCTGCCATCCTTGACACACCTCTTGGCGCAGACGCCGACGTCCGTATTGGTGATGACGCAAGTCTATCGGTTCGGCGGGGTGTTTCTGATTATGGCGTATGCGCGCGGTCAACTACCGCTAGCGGTCGGCTTGGTGACGGGTGTGATAGATTTGGTGGTGGCCACGACTGCTATCGCGTTGTCAGTGTATTTGCGCGGTAATGAGACGCGCGCTCCACGGTTGGTCATTGCGTGGGCGATGTTGGCAATCGCAGATTTTGTGTGGGCAGTGAGCCTTATCACGGTGTCGTTTTTGGGGTTTATTCAATTGACTCCAGCACCAGTGATGATGGGGAATGCGCCATTGCTCGTTATTTCATTGTTTGCCGTACCATTTGGCATCTTTGTGAGTGTGTATGTGGTTGCGCGGATGTGGACCATAATTGGGCGTACTGATTCATTGCGTGGTCGTTGATAAAAAAGAAAGGAAACAACCATGTTTTATCTCCCGACGATCCTGGCCAGTCTGCATCATATTGCAGCGTTCACGCTGGTCGCGTGTCTGGTCTACGAATGGCTCACCTTTCGGCAGACACTTGCCGCTCACGAGGCACGTGGGCTGCAACGCATCGATTTGTGGTACGGCGTATCGGCGGTCATGTTACTCGTGGCCGGCGTTTTGCGTGTCATCTACGGTGGCAAGGGGTATCAGTTTTATGTGGAGAGCACATTATTTTGGGTCAAAATGGCGCTGGTGTTGATCATCAGCATCTTGTCCATCTACCCCACCATCCGCTACATCCGCTGGGGAACGATTGCCGAAGGTGGCATGGTCGTGCCCGATGCAGAGTTTATGCGTATCCGCAGCCTCTTGCGCATCCAGGTCATCGGCGTACTGTTGGTGTTGCTGGTGGCACCGGCCATGGCCCGTGGGATGGGCTTGTAGCGGTGGCATGGATAGGCTTGTGTCGATTGTACTGAGGTTAAAACAAACCCCCAGCGCGTGCGCGCTGGGGGTTGATTGGTACGGGAGGAGAGAATCGAACTCTCGACATGAGCTTGGAAGGCTCCTACGTTACCACTACGCCACTCCCGCCTAACTCCTCCATTGTACGCAATCCATACCCCATTCGTCAAACCGAATTGATATGATACAACACACATGCGCTACATGCGTACACATACAGTACACGCTCACGCAGGAACATACGTGTGGGTAAATTTCGTGCGCCCCTACGACGGGTGCGTCTATGCCGCTACGTGCAGCACGCACTAGTGCACTTGTAATGATTCCTGCAATTGTTGCTTGCACACCGTTCATGCTATCGGCTATAATATGTTGTTAGGAACGGCGCTGATTCTTGCGAACTGAGAGTTGCACTCTCAGTTTTGTTGTTGTATTTACCGTTCTCACGCGATTGAGGGAGCATCCATGACTGACCAAATCAACTACCTAACCCACGAAGGCAAAGCCAAACTCGAGGCAGAGCTCAGAGAGCGCGAGACCTCGATTCGTCGTGAAATTGCCGAGCGTATCAACGCTGCCAAGGAATTGGGCGATATCTCAGAAAGTGGCGAATACGAGGATGCCAAAAAGGCATCTGGCTTCAACGAAGGCCGCATCAAAGAAATTAGTGAAATTCTCAAAAATCACCAAATCATCGAAGATGTCGTTGGTGACGTCGAAAAGGTGCGCATCGGCAGCACCGTCACGATCCGTTTTGACGGTGACACCATTGATGAGTCATACCGCATTGTGGGTAGCGCCGAATCAAATCCAGCCAAAGGCATGATTTCCAACGAATCACCACTGGGTATCGCACTCATCGACAAAAAAGTTGGTGAAAAGGCGGTATTCCAGAGTCCAGCCAACACAACCATCAGGTGTACGGTCACTGCTATCAAATAGTCACCTAGTGTAAAGAGTGCGCCATGGAACTCAACGAACTGCAACAACAACGTGCGGACAAGCTGATGCGCCTGCAGGCAGCTGGAATCGCTGGCTATCCGGCACGCGCCCATCGTAGCCATACCATTTCGGCAGTGTTAGCCGATTTTGATGCGTTGATGGAACACAATACCAGCGTGACGGTGGTCGGCCGAGTGGTCGGCGCCCGGCGTATCATGGGCAAGTTGGCTTTTGCACACATCGAAGACGAACATGGCCGCATTCAGCTGTGGTTGAGCCGCGCCGACCTCGGTGACGAATGGTTTGATCGCTTTGCCAACGACATCGATACCTTTGATATCGTGCAGGCAACTGGCTCACTACGCCGCACCAAAGCCGGTGAAGCGTCAGTGTTTGTGACAGCCATGGCGCTCCTCAGCAAAGCCATCAATCCACCACCCGATAAATGGCACGGCCTGACCGATGTCGAAGCCCGCTTACGCGAACGCTATTTGGACATGATTGTCAACCACGACGTGCGCCACAACTTCCGCATCCGTGCCAGTGTGGTGCGCATCATGCGCCAAGTGCTCGACGGGCACGACTACCTCGAAGTCGAAACACCGGTGCTGCAGCCCATCTACGGTGGCGCCACAGCACGCCCCTTTACTACCTACCACAACCAACTCAAGCAGGATTTATACCTGCGCATCGCGGTTGAGCTCTACCTCAAACGCATGATTGTGGGTGGCTTTGAGCGTGTCTACGAAATCAGCAAAGTCTTTCGTAACGAGGGTGTGGATCGCACACACACTCCGGAATTCACCATGATGGAGTGCTACCAGGCTTTTGGTGACTACAACAGCATGATGGATCTGGTCGAGAATATCTGCCGTACCACTGCGCAAACCCTCAATGGGGGTAGCACCGTCATCAGCTATGGGGAGCATCACATCGACTTCGGGCCACGTTGGCAACGCGTCTCCATCCCAGGCGCCATTTTGGCACAGACCGGCATCGATGTTTTGGCACTCAAAACCCACGACGAGCTGGTGCACGCGATTCGTGCCCGCAAGCTCCCCGTTGAAACCAAGCCGAGCTGGGCCAAGCAGGTCGATGAGCTATTCAGCGAAATCATCCAGCCCACGCTCATCCAGCCCACTTTCATTGTCGATCATCCCGTCGAGCTATCACCGCTGGCCAAACGCCACGACCACAACCCGGCCATCACCGAGCGCTTCGAAGCGATTGTAGCTGGCATGGAGATTGGCAATGGGTACAGTGAGCTCAACGACCCCTTCGACCAAGAAGCCCGCTTCCTCGGGCAGCTCCAAGACGCCGCCCAAGGCGACGATGAAGCACACCAGCTCGACAACGATTACATCAATGCCCTGATGTACGGCATGCCTCCCACAGGCGGGCTGGGGATGGGAATCGACCGCATGGCGATGCTCTTTGCCAACCAAGCATCCATCCGCGACGTGGTCGTCTTTCCACACATGCGCCCACGCGAGCACTAGACGTTCCCACATCACGATTGAGTCCGCCATGCCCAAACATTTCATCATCGAAACTGAAAATCTCCCAGCCACCGTCAAAAACTGGCTCAAGGCCGCCAATCTCGGCGACCTTGAGCAGGTTGAGCTGGTCTTTACCGACCGCGAAGTGCTCTTGCGCAAACCACGCTCACAAACGCTACGACAATGGGCGGAGCCAGTGGTCGATGCCTACGACAAGGCTTTCCGCCGCCTCGCAGGGCTCGAATAAGTGGCACCGTATCTCATCGGTAAAGCACAAATCCTCGATATGCACACGTATGTCGTCGAACGCTACGGCGGGCGCTTTGGCATCGTGTCGAGTGACACGCTTGATGCGGTACTCGCATTGCCCACCCAAGTCGTCTTTGGTGAGCTCCGCTATCGCACACCAGTCGCCCAAATCGCAGCGCTCGTCTATGGGTTAGTGCGGCGCCAACCATTTGTCAGCCACAACGAGACGACCGCACTCCTCACATTGCTCTACTGGTGCGACAATCATGGCTACCACCTCGATGCCACGCACAGCGCCCTAGTAACCGTCATCATGGAGCTCTACCAACAACGCAGCGAAGAGCCCTTGCAACAGTGGTTACACGACCACCTGATTCCCAATGCAGACACCACCGACTGACCTCGATGTCACCCGCATCCCACAGCTTCTCACCACCCACACGCTCGGGCGTACGGTGCACTACCGGGCGGTCACCACATCAACCAACGACGAGGTGCGCCAGGCAGCTAGCGCCGGGGCCGCTGAGGGTCTAGTGGTCGTTGCCGAGCATCAAACCCAAGGGCGCGGCCAACACGGGCGCACCTGGGACGATACACCGCACGCCCAGCTGATGGCATCACTGCTGCTCCGCCCCAGCTGGCTCGCACCTCATCACACCATCCAGCTCGTGAATGCATTTGTGATGGTACTCGCAGACACACTCACGCCACTGCTGTCTGTCCCCGTCACCCTCAAATGGCCCAACGACATCCTCGTCGCTGGACGCAAAGTGGCCGGGGTTATTGGCGAAGGACGGCTACGCAACCAGTACATCGATACGCTGTGCATCGGTTGGGGGCTCAACGTGCACGATCACCCACGCACATCGAACGCCGGGCATGATTTGGCCAAACAGAGCACAGCCATCGCACACTGGACGCAGTCATCACCCAACCGTACTGACCTGCTTACGCAGCAACTCAACGCCTTTGAGCCTGTCTACGACCAGCTCCGCCACAATCCGCTGGCATACCAGCAGCGGTGGTATACGGCCATGCATTATATTGTGGGACAAACGCGCACTGTGACCACAGGCACACAGACGATTCACGGGACCGTGACCGCACTCAACGATGATGGTAGCATTGTGATTGCCGGGCAGACCATCCATGCAGGGATGCTTCATTTGGCATAAAAAACGTGCGCCGCGAGGCTCCCCCCGTGCGCACGCCCCCATCTCTCACGCCTGTGGGTGCATTATGTGGGCCGCGCGCGCATGGCATACCAAATCGTGCCCGCACCGACCAAAAACAGCGCCACCAACGCCCACATTTTGCCCACCGCACCGATATCTGCAATCCCCAACGCACCAAAGACGATACTAATGGCATAGAAGTAGAGCGTGATTTGGCGATTACTAAAGCCGGCATCGGTCAGGCGTTGGTGCAGATGATCACGCCCACTTTTGGTAGGCGAACGACCTGCAAGTGTGCGTGACACAATCAGCCACGCCACATCGAGAATCCACACGCCCAGCACCAGCAACACGGTAGCCATTTTGGCGCCGCCGATGATAGCACTAATCCCCAGCACATACCCCAATACTTCAGCCCCTGAGTCACCCATGAATATTTTAGCCGGCGGAAAATTAAACAGCAAAAAGCCGGCACATGCCCCTGCCAACGCCAATGGCACTACCGCCACCGTATACTGCGCAGGATCGAGCCGTAGCGCATGAATCCCCAGCATCAACCCAGCAATCATCGATACCCCTGCGGCCAGCCCATCGATGCCATCCATCCAGTTGATGGTGTTGACCATCCATCCCAGCCAAAACACGGTAATCATGATGGCCAACCACGGTGAGAACGCATAAAAGTCAATATATTCTCCAAAGGGCACATTGAAGCCCAGAAAGACGATGCCACGTACCTCGGTCAATTGCCCGAGCGCATCTGGGTAGCGCTGGTGATCCCACAAAAACGGCCCAACTGCAATCAAACCAGCCAGAATATTGACGAAGAATTTGGGCATCCAGTGGAGCTCTTTGACATCATCAATCCACATCACCACAAACGTGAGCGTGGTCCCTGCCACCAACAAGCCGAGGCGCAACTCGTCACGTGGAGTGCGTTGGAGTCCTGGCACCCACCAACCCACCAACCACGACACCACCAGCGCCACCACGACACCTACAAACATGGCAATCCCGCCAACCGTCGGCTTAGCTCCCTCGTGGGTGCGCCGCCCACCAGGCATGATGACCCAGCCCCGTGCAAAACACAGCTGTATCACTGCAGGTGTGAGCAACCAGGTTGTCACAAATGCCACCACACCGATAGCCACAGTCACGAGCAATTCCATAGCTGCTCCTTAGTAGGTACCAAATTGGCGGTCCCCTGCATCACCCAAGCCAGGCACAATATAGCCGATATCATTGAGACGTTCGTCAACAGCCGCCAGATACAAGGCCACATCAGGGTGCTCACGTTGCAGTAATGCCACTCCTTCGGGAGCAGCAATCAGTCCGAGGAATTTGATACGTTTGACACCCCAGCGCTTTAGCACGGTCACTGCTGCACTCGCCGACCCTCCAGTGGCCAACATCGGGTCGAGCACAAGCGCCATGTCAATGTCGACCTCTGGGGGAAGTTTGTTGTAGTAGCTGACTGGTTGCAACGTGTCGTGGTCGCGATAAAGACCGAGATGCCAGACATGTGCGGTGGGAATCATGTCGATGATTGGTTGCACCATGCCCAGTCCAGCGCGCAAAATGGGCACCAGACCGATGCGTTCGTGGAGCATATGCCCTGCATATGGTGCAAGTGGAGTCTGGATGGTGTGGCGTTGCAACGGCACATCGAGCGTTGCTTCATACATCAAGAATTGCGTGATTTCCCCCACTAATTCGCGAAAAATCTTGGGGTGGGTCTCTTTGTCACGCAACATCGTCAACTTGGTGAGCACCAGCGGGTGCGCCGATACATGGACCATTGGCATCTGCCCTCCACCGCTTGCAGTTTCTTCGTTTCATTCTAACTGATAACCGTGTCTACTGTCAGCCCATGATTTAATTGTCAGCGGGCACTTTTTCATGGTACAAATAGACCATACACCACAGAAAGGTGCCTCTATGACCCTCAGTTGGCCTGAAATCCTGATTGTATTGCTTGTCGTCGGCTTCATTGTGGCATTTTCATATCGTGCGGGCATTGTGCGTGGGCGCCACACCCGCGGTCCAAAGGAGTAACCCTACCATGGCTTTTGATGCACTCGCCAACCAACAGTTCATGAATCTCATCACACAGCGCAAATCAGGTGCCGATGTCGCAACACCCGTGTGGTTTGCCCAAGACGACAATCGCCTCTACGTCATGACTGACCGCACCGCCGGCAAAGTCAAACGCATCCGCAACAATCCACGTGTACAGGTCGCACCATCAGACAGCACCGGTACACCGCTCGGTCCCAGCCAACCAGCCGTCGCTGCAGTCATCAGTGATGCGGCTGAAGCAGCCACCGCCAATGCGCTGCTGACCAAGAAATACGGCTTCATGAAGCGCATGTTTGATCTGATGTCACTCTTCAATGGTGGTGCCAGCAGGCGCGCCTATCTGGTCATCACCCCTGCGCAATGATTGTCACGCTGACCTGCAATCCAGCCTGCGACCGCACCCTCATCACACCCGGTTTTCGCCATGGTGACATGGTACGGGTGCAGGCGCGCCACGATAGTGCGGGTGGCAAAGGGCTCAACGTGGCCCGCGCCATCCACACCCTCGGTCACGCCGTGACCGCCATAGCGCCGCTCGGCGGTGCCACGGGGGCGCTCGTCGCCCAGCTCGCACACGGCGAAGGCATTACACTAATGGCCGTCCCCATTGCAGGCGAGACCAGAACCTGCGTATCGCTTACAGACCCTACTGCACCCGATCAACTCGTCGTCAACGAGCCAGGACCACCCCTGACCCCCGCCGAATGGCACCAGCTGTGCGATGTCGTTGTCACACAGTGTATCCATGCGCGCATCCTCACCATTTCAGGGAGTTTGCCACCGGGCATCGCCCCGCATGATCTGGCCCACCTTATCACACGCATCCCCGCAACCTGCCACGTGCTCCTCGATACCAGTGGTGCCCCGTTGCGTGCATGCCTCGACACGCCGCTCGCACTCATCAAAGTCAATGCGCATGAGTTTTGTGATGTCTACGGTGAAAACCTGACCACCATCAGCGCACTCATTGCCGCAGCCCGCACCATCTGCCAGCGCGGCCCACAGGCCGTGGTCATCACCCAAGGGGCTGCGGGGGCGCTCGTAATCGCTGCTGATAGCGCCTGGCACATCGATGCCCCACACATCCATGCCGTCAGTCCGGTCGGCAGTGGCGACTGCACACTCGCAGGGATCGCCCAAGCGCTTGACCATGGCCAGACACTCGCCGACGCCGTGTGTGCGGGTGTGGCATGTGGCAGCGCCAACGCGCTTGTCCCACATGCGGGTGTCTTTGACGTGCACACCTATCAGCACTTTTTGGCTACACGCCGTATCACCCCTATTACCTGACCCGCTCAACTACAATATTGCTCAGCCACTCGTACCAGCCAATTTTGGCAGGACCGTACCTTTTTGCCCCTCGCCAACGGTATACAGGCAGGATTCGCAACTCGGAGGAGCCCATGCACACCATCCCTCACCACCCCCAGACACGCCTCGTCGCACACGGTGCTGAATCACTCAGCGATGCCGAAATTGTGTCACTCGTCCTGGGTACCAGCCACGACGATGCGCACGCCAACCAACTGCTCAGTGATGCCGGGAGCTGGTTGGGACTCCAGCGCTTGAGCGTGGCAGAGCTCCAGCAAAAGCCGGGCATCGGTGTGGCGCGGGCGGTACGCCTCAAAGCCGCCCTCGATATGCCACGCCGTATTGCACAAAGCGATTTGTGTAGTCGCCCCCAGATCCGCGCCCCACAAGACGCCGCCCAGCTGATGCTCATCGAGATGAGTCATCTCGATCAAGAGCACCTGCGCGTTATCTGTCTCGACACCAAAAACCGTGTCCAGGTTATCCAGACCTTGTATGTGGGTAGCTTGAATTCGTCGCTACTCCGGGTCGGCGAAGTCTACAAAGAGGCCATTCGGCGCAATAG
This sequence comes from Roseiflexaceae bacterium, assembly GCA_046303375.1. GTDB lineage: Bacteria > Chloroflexota > Chloroflexia > Chloroflexales > Roseiflexaceae > UBA965. The sequence goes on along the minus strand of JBKCGB010000158.1, from coordinate 15,087 downwards.
TTCGGCCATCATCGTCGTCCACAATCACCCATCGGGAGACCCCAACCCGTCAGCTGACGACATTCAGGTTACCCGCGACATTATGGCGGCAGGCAAACTGCTCGATGTTGACTTTCTCGATCATCTCATCATCGGGCACGGGCAATGGGTCAGCATGCGCGAACGTGGACTCGGGTTTCATTGATTCGATGGGTCAGCACCAAGGAGTATTGTTATGCACACCACACACCAAAAAGCCAGTGAATTCCGCGACACGATAGGCGCATTCTGCCAGTGTCTGCGCACAGAATCTGATGCCATTTTGCAGACATGTGCTGCCTTTGAGAAGCTGCAGGGCTACCTCAGTGCCATCGCACATCAAGGGTACGCACACGGCGAGGCGCACCAAGCCAAGCAACGCCACACCATCGAAATGGCGATGATGCGCACCATCGTCACCCTCGACGAAATTTTTACGGCGCATGATGCAGCGGCACACGCCTATCAAGTACTCGACCCCGTCGCAGCCGCATTCGCTACCGACTTTTTCGGCGACGACAGCAACACCCATGCGCCCAACGACGACCACGATGACTAAATCACACCATACTGTGGCACCCAGCGACATGATGTGCTGGGTGCCACCCACCGTCTCGTCCATCGCCAAAGAGCACCCATGCCCAACTATTTGCGGCGCATCAGGCAACATCGGCACTATTTCCGCCAAGTGCACCAGAGCATTGCTGGCATTCGGGCCGATGTTATGGCACATCACCCTGATTTATGTACGCAGGAGACTGCATAACACACCCAACCAAAGAGACCATTGCTATTGTGGCACGTTCCATCGCCGCACTCCACCAAGAAGCAGATGCGAACACACAGTTGGCCACCGCATTACAACAACTTCACGATACATGCTTGGTCATGACCAGCTGCGCAACAGTCGATACACATACCTACACGCACGCCAAACTGGTGCGCGCCGAAGTCGTCACGCTGGTCGTTGCTGCCAACCACGGCGCCAACACCGCCAACGACCAACTACGCCGTGCTACGCTCGAATTCGCCACCGCCATGGACAACATTGGCCCCGATACACCACACCCCAACACACTCACATCACACAACACACCAAAACGCACTCCTAGCCGGCGATGGCGTGCTGGATTTCGCGCCAGCCAATCAAGTGAATCCCCTGCGCCTGCACATACGCACGCAACTCGGGACTGGTCATTACGGCGTGGTCACGTACCCGCGCCTGCCAGTCCGGGCAGATTGCCCGCAACTCGGGGGTGTCGAGTGCAGGGTGGTGGATGAAATAAGTCAACCCGGCAGGGAGCGCTTGGAAAAGTTGTTTGGTGGCATCGAGCCCTGCCGCCGCATTCCCCAAATCGAGGGCACGGATGTGGTCACACAATGGCACTCCCCGCTCGCGGAGCTGCGCAATCACGGCCAACTGATAGGCTTGTGTCGCCTCATCGAACCCCAGCCGTGCCAAATCAGCTGCCGTCTGATTCACCAAAAACACGGGAGCTCCGGCCTGCACACCGAGTGCCAGATAGTGGGGCACGATTCCATCACCAAACATGGTGCCCATGTGTGAATCGAGATGGGTTGGTGCCAGCCCCCACGACGTGGCCAGTACATGTTGTGCCACAATCTCACGCCCGATGGCACCACGGTCTGCCGTCGCAAAGACTTCGGCCACACTGCGTGGCATATACCCGTCTGCATCGACCAGCCCATCTGCGGCAGTATGTGGTGCCAGCGGGCGCCAGCGGTAGTGCGCCCATTCGCTCGTCAACGTCAGATGGACACCGATATCAGCGTGTGGGTGAGCCACACTCCACGCTACTGCCGTACGCGCCCACGCACATGGCACCATAATCGATGCCGACGTCACCACACCCGTACCAAACAGCGTGTCGAGCACAGTTGTAGACGCATGACACATGCCCATGTCATCGGCATGCACAATCACCACCCGGTCGTGGGCGTTGTAGCCTAATTTGGCCAAGATTGGATTCATGGTATGCCTTTCTCTGTCCACCACTACGGTGCCACACGGCGCAGCTGCCACACCCCATCCACTAACGTATACACCACCCGGTCGTGCAACCGGCTCGGGCGCCCTTGCCAGAATTCAACCGTATCGGGTTGTACCCGATACCCGCCCCAAAACGGCGGGCGTGGAGGTTGCTCGCCATAGCAGGCACTCGCCTCGGCAAGGCGGCGCTCGAGTTCTTCGCGGCTGGCGATAGTCTGACTCTGTGGTGATGCCCACGCCCCGAGCCGGCTCCCCAATGGGCGACTATGAAAGTAAGCATCTGATTCCTGTGCATCGATTTGGTGCACGACCCCCTCGATGCGCACTTGCCGTTCAAGCTCCGGCCAATAAAAGAGCAACGCAGCCAACGGGTACGCTGCCAAGGCCTGCCCTTTGCGGCTCTCGTAATTCGTAAAAAAAACGAAGCCACGAGTGTCGACTCCGCGCAGCAACACCACACGTGCCGATGGGCGATTATCGGCATCCACCGTAGCTAAGGTCATGGCGTATGGCTCATGCATATTTGCTTCCATGGCCTGGGTCAACCACTGTGTGAACTGATCGATGGGGTTGGCAGCAACCTCTGCCTCACGCAAACCAGCCTGCGTATAATCTTTGCGCGTATGAATCTGCATATGGATCTCTACCTCTCTGTAAAATCAGCAAGCACTAACGCCTGCCGAATAATGGTTTCGATGTGGAGGCGCTCGGCCGTGGCCACATGCGTCAGCAGCAGGGTCGCCTGCTGCTGCATACGCGCTTCGTGGCGCACCATGCGCTGACGCATCGCATCCACAAAGTGAACAAACTGCGTCCCCAGCACGCGCGTCCGCAGCGTGGCCAGCCAGCCCGTGCCAAACAACTGCTGGTAGAGCGGCTCATCCGTCTGCCACGGCGGTAGCTCCGCCAACACCTGCTGTTGCTCGGCGCCAGAGAGGTGCTGTGCCAAATACGACGTCGCCGTAGCCTGGAGTGCATCTACTCCAAGCAGTTGCTGCAGTGCCAGTGGCCAATGGGCGGGATCCGCATAGGCTTCTCCCTGGAGTACACGCAACGCTTGCCCCGTGGCCAGTATCATCGCTTGTGTTTGCGCGTCAGGCGCCCCCCGTTGCAGCGTCGGCAGCCCCATGCGTGCCACCAGCAGCGCCACACTACGATCCAGGATGTTGGTCTGGCTCAACAGCGCTGCTTCGCGTTCGACCAGTAGGTGTCGCGCTGCCCCCTGCTGGTGTGCCTGGCGAATCATACGCCAGCGATTACGGTGATAGTAGTAATAAAAAGCGCCACTTTGTTTGCCCGTAGCCGTCGATTCATGATGCTGGAGCTGCGCAGCCGGCACCGCCACACAGCGCTGCCCCCGCGCACGCACACGCATGCACAGGTCGAGATCCTCGAAATAGGCCGGAAAAAAGCCTTCGTCAAAACCAGCGAGTGCATCCCAGTCACGCCGGCGCAACGCCATCCCTGCGCCAGTCACATACGGCATATCACTGATTGCCGTCAGTGGTTCGTGAGTATGGGTGGTGCGAAAGGTAATCGGATCAAAATCCGCACCACTATGGGTCAGTGCCCCATGCTGTGTCGCATAAATCACACTCCCTGCCACACCAATCCGGTCGTCCGCATCGAGCGCATCACACAAGGCGGCCAACCAATGTGGCTGCACTTCGGTGTCTGGGTTGAGCGTCACCACAATCCGCCCACTCCCCGCAGCAACTCCTTGATTGACTGCTGCAGCAAAGCCACGATTATGCGTGTTTGTAATAATCGTGGCCTGAGGCCAACATGCCCGAGCGACCACCACACTGTCGTCGTGTGAGGCATTGTCAACCACAATAATCTCATAGCCCCCCGCAACATCGAGATGATGCATTGCCTGCGCACAGGCCGGCAATACGTCACTGCTGTTGTAGGTCACGAGTACGAGGGTGGCAGTTGGCATAGTCGTTCTCTTCTGGCTATCGGTACTACACGTGCTCATCTTATCACGGTCATATGCCGTGTATCTACGTCACGCATGCACGTAGTGGTGTGTACGACCCGACGGCACATGGCATTCGTTTGATGTGGATGCCATCGCAATCCACACCATGCACAAATTCACCCTTGACATTATGTCGTATGCTCTTTATAATGGAACATAAGTTCTAACGAACATTTATTCGCATTCACGAAAGGGGCGTAGCCGTGCAGCAATCCGACTCCCTGTCTGCTCGACAACGCGAGATTCTCGAATACATCGAGCAATTTGTTGAGCAGCACAATTACCCACCTGCCATCCGCCAAATCCAAGAGGACCTCGCCATTTCGTCGACGTCTGTGGTCGCCTACAACCTCAAAGTCCTCGAGCAGCGTGGTGTGCTCCGCCGCGAAGGCAAAGTCTCACGTGGTATCTCCATCCCCAAAACCGATGTTGTCCCATTCACAGTGATGACTGCCCAAGTGCCCCTGCTCGGTACCATCACGGCTGGGCAACCCTTGCCTGATCCCGAGGATCTGAGCAGTGCCAATGCTGACGTCGTTGATGTGCCTGCAGACGTGGTGCCCAGCAACAAGCTCCACAACGTCTACGCCCTCAAGGTACGCGGCTACTCCATGATTGATGCACTCATCGGCGACGGTGACATCGTCTTGTTGCGCTACCAAGAAACCGCCGAACAAGGCGATATGGTGGCAGCCCGCATTATCAGCGAGAATGCCGTCACGCTCAAGCGCTTCTACCGTGAAGGCGACCGTGTGCGGTTACAACCCGCCAACATCACCATGGCACCCATCTACGTCGCCGCCCACGATGTACGCATCCAAGGGCGTGTCGTGGGAGTCATGCGCAGCATGATGTAGTCTCTGTATCCGATGCGCCCGTGGTGCGGTATCGCACTGCGGGCGTTTTTGTATTATCATGTTGCCCAAAAACGCCCCCAATGATCTATCTGCCCGCACCCCCCCCACCACATACCATGTGGCCTCCTATCGGCTGTGTGCGTGGGGCAATAGGCGGGTGTGTAACAACAGGCGCATCCCTAGCGGCGTAGCATAAGCGGGGCACGTTCCACGCACCAGCAATCACGATGTGCCCGCAGTGCAATGCACACTGCGGGCAGACGCACCGTGCTGCCGGGCACCATCGTTTTCATCGCATACATCAAATCAACGGACGAAACTTGTAGCCATACACCAACAACCCATCAGCGCCCATGTCTTCGAGCAAGCGAGTCACCATTTGCACTTCCATCCCCATCGTCACATCGCTCACATCACAATCAGTGAGCTGTGCGGTAATCCGTGGTCCTTCGGCGAGCTGAATAATGGCCACCATGTACGGAACTTCACCCGTGTGTCCTGCTGGTGGTTGATGCACCACGGCGTAGGTACACAGTGTGCCACGCCCACTGAGTGGGTACGATTGCCATGCTGCACCATCACGTGGTGGAAAGGCAATCTCGCCGGTCTGTACATGCCGGCTCCCCTCGAGCCGATAGCGGGCATGACGCACGCGCCAGTGTCGCGCTAATTCCATGGTCGTCGTTCCTCTCGTGCGTTACATGCCTATCAACACATGTGCTACAGCCGTATTTGCAATCCCCGCCATACACACCGCCATGGCCACCGTCGCACCGGGCACTTGTGTCGTGGCCGTACCACGCAGTTGGGCCGTCAGTTCCACGAGTTGGTAGACACCCAATGCGCCTACCATATCGCCTCGTGCTTTGCAGCCCCCTGCCAGTGCCAACGGCACACTCCCATCAGGCTGGATGGATCCCGTGCTCCCCAATGTGGTACCACTCCCTCGTGGTGCGATGCCCATCGCTTCGAGTGCCAACACCGCACAGATGCCATGTGCATCATCGAGGTCGTAGAGTTGCACGTCTGTCAGGGCACATCCCGCCTGAGTCAAAGCACGCTGACTCGCCAGGCGAATCGCTGTCAAATCAAGCAAATCAGCACGATCGTGGAGCGCCAACGTGTCGGTCGCCACTCCCGACCCACCAATCCGCACAGTACGCCCACACTGGGTAACCGGCTGTGCCGTAATAATCAGTGCCGCAGCACCATCTGCCATGGTAGCGCAATCAAGCAAACAGAGTGGGTCTGCCACCATCCCTGCACTTTTGAATTTGTCAGCACTAATCGCAAAGCGATACAAGGCGTGCGTATTGGCCACCGCATTGGCATGTGCATTGACCGCAAACGGAGCAAAGTCAAGTGGCGTGACCGCATAGTCGTGCATGTATTTGCGCATCACCATGGCCCACTGGGCAGCTTGTGTCACGCCATGCACTCCCTCCCAGTCACCATCGCTCAAGAGGGCCACAGCAGCTTCACGCTGTGCATCAAGCACATCGCTGACTTTTTCTACACCGACTACTGCCACTGCTTCGTGCATGCCACTCGCCACCGCTAGCATCGCTTGGCGAATCGCCAGCCCACCTGCTGCCCCCCCACCATCGAGAGAGAGTATTTCGATGCCAGTCAGGCCAGCTGCCTGGGCAATGGCAGGCGCCAGATTGCTCTGCATGCCGATGGCTGCCCCGAGGGCGTTGGCCACATAGAGTGCCCCGACTGGTGGGTGTGCACTTGCAGCGAGCGCCCCGTGCAGCGCTTCACTTGCCAACGACAACGCCGTCCGATTCCAATGCTCAGCCACCGCTGTTGCGTACGTTCCCGCTACAAACACAGGTCGCATACTTACCCCATTACCAATTTATTGCGCCACTTGGCGTAGACGGCATACTCAATCATGGACGTGCGTGCCAAGTAGCGTGCCGTGGCTGGGGCACGCTCACGGCGTGCCAGTAGCGCATCGGTCACCCGCAACAGGTACGCATCTGAGCCCGAACCAGACCCATAGCTGGCCATCAAAATCACGTCACCGGGATTGGCAATATCGAGTGTGGCACACAGCCCGAGGATTGCAGCCGCCGAGTAGGTGTTACCAATGGTATTGGCGAGGAGTCCGGGGACAATCTGCTCATTGCGAAAGCCGAGCTGTTTGGCGACCACCTGTGGGAAGCGCGCATTGGGTTGATGAAAGACGGCATATGTCACATCCTTCGGCGTAATCCCTAGTTGCGTCATCAAGGCTTGGCTGGCATTGCGCACCTGATTAAAGTAGGCCGGCTCACCCGTAAAGCGATTACCGTGCACGGGGTAGGGGCGATCAGCACGGCGGAAGAAGTCGGGCGTATCACTCACGTACGACACCGTCTCTTCGATGATAGCCAGACTCTCGGCGGCCGCACCAATAATCACTGCCGCCGCACCCGCCGCCGCCGTATATTCGAGGGCATCGCCTGGGCGGCTCTGCGCCGTATCCGCACCAATCGCAAGTACATAGCGCCCCATGCCACTGCCCACCAGCCCCATGCCTGCAGTCATCGCTTCGCTCCCCGCCTTGCAGGCAAACTCGAAGTCGGCACTGCTGACAAAGGGAGTGGCGCCGAGGGCTTCGGCCACTACGGTCCCCGAAGGTTTGACGCTGTAGGGGTGTGACTCACTGCCGACCCAGACGGCGTTCAGGTCGCTTGGGGCAATATTGGCACGTGCTAAAGCATTGCGCGCCGCCTCCAGCGACATGGTAATCACGTCTTCGTCGGGACCGGGCACACTCTTGGATTCGACGGGCACACCACCGTGACCACCTGTCCAGACTTTGGCAATTTCTTTAGCGGCAATCCGGTAGCGTGGTACATACGCACCATAGCCCACAATTCCCACTGCGTGGGTCGGTTTCATGACCACTCCTCTGTATCTCGTTATGCCAGTTCGGCACGGAGTTCAGCAATAATCGCATTCGCAGTAGCCGGTTTAATGCTTTTTTGCGCAATCATGCGCTCAGCCACCAACACCACTTCATCCCCCTCGGCGCCGGCCGCCATGGCAATTTGGCGAGCATGCAGCGCCATATGACCACGCTGAATACCCTCGGTTGCCAGCGCGCGCATGGCTGCGAGGTTGGATGCCAGGCCGGCGCAGACACACACCTCTGCGAGCTCACCCGCATGCTGTACATCCAGCAACTGCAATGCCGCTTGGGCACTGGGGTGAACGCGCGTAGCGCCGCCCACAATCCCCACCGCCAGCGGCATGGTCAGCTCGCCACACAGATACCCATCGTTATCGCGGTACCAGTGCGACAGCGACGTATAGCGCCCACTGCGCGCCGCCCAGGCATGGGCACCAGCCTCGATGGCACGCCAGTCATTACTAGTCGCCACAATCACCGGATCAATCCCATTCATGATGCCCTTGTTGTGGGTCGTGGCACGGTAGGGGTCGACCGCCGCAAAGGCGTAGGCCCACAAGATGCGCTCGACCACATCGGCGCCAGCAATGCCGTCACGCTCGAGTGAGCGTGGCGCAATACGCACCCGCGCACTGGCCAAGCGACGGTCGGTCAGATTCGACAAAATGCGCAACATCGCGCGTCCGCCACTGAGTTCTTCCAAAATCGGTGCCACCGCTTCACACATGCTGTTGATTGCATTAGCACCCATGGCATCGCGGCAATCAACCAGCAGGTGCACAATCAGCATGGCACCCATGGGAGATTCAGCATAGTGGTGCATCTCGATATCACGCGCACCACCGCCACGTGCCACCATGGATTGGCTCTGCGCATTGGCACATTCAATCAGGCGCAAGCGGGCAGCATGGATGGCGGCCATGGCATGTGTCACATCGGTGACATCGATGAGTTGAATTTGCCCAATCATAATCGGCTCAGTATGCGATGCCACAAATCCGCCACTTTCGCGCGCCATGCGTGCCGCATAGCTGGCACCCGCCACAATCGACGGCTCTTCGACGACCATGGGCACCAAGCGGTCACGACCATTTATCTGGAAGTTGGTAGCCACCCCAACGGGTAGCTCATACGTACCGACCACGTTTTCAATCATTTTGTCGGCACGCTCCATTCCCAATTGTCCACCCGCAAGTGCAGCGAGTGTTGCATCATCGCAGGATGTAGCATCTCGCAGGCGCATCCGGCGTGTTACCGGGTCGAGACGGTAGAATCCTTCTATCCGTGAGGTTGTCTGTTTTTTCATCCCATGACTCCCTGTGTCAATGTCACTTCATCATAGATGATGCAACCTATCAGTTGCCGCCAATTCACTGTCAAAACCTCTCAAAATCTGCATATCCGCTCTACAAATCCCACGAATTGTGTTGACAAGAGAGATCATTCGTTATAGTACGGACAAACTATTCCCCTTCAGACGCTGTGCGGTATGATTATTCGATCAGTGACGCATCTATCAGGTTTTGGATGAAAAATACAAAAAATAGCATGTGCTTTTTTGGTATTTTTTGCCATTTTTTTCCAAATATCGATCACAATTATGCTATAGTGGGAGGAGAAGCACACATCAGCGATGCGGGCGTAGCTCAGTGGATTAGAGCAGCGGTCTTCTAAACCGTTGGTCGTGGGTTCGAGTCCCGCCGTCCGCGCCACACTTTCCCACCCTACCGAGGAGTATGTCATATGCATGTCGACAAGCTCAACGACTACCAGCGTGCCTCGCGGCGCACATGGAGTCTCATCAAAACCGACCACGCCATCGTCTACCCCACCCTTGGACTCACCAACGAAGCTGGAGAAGTTGCTGGCAAAATCAAAAAAATCTTCCGCGATCGTGGTGGTGTCATCAGCGACGCTGACCGCGAGGCACTCAAACACGAGCTCGGTGATGTGCTGTGGTACTTGGCACAAATCTGCACCGAGCTCGATATCACCCTCGAGGATGTGGCGAGTACCAACCTCACCAAGCTCTACGACCGCCTCGAACGCAATACGATTGGTGGCGATGGTGACAATCGCTAACTACATGGAGTGTAAGGTATGACCACTTCGGTGCCATTTGATGTCTCCATCGTCATCCCGTGTCTCAATGAGGCCGAAACCTTGGCCGCCGTCATCCGTAAAGCGCGCGCCGGGTTTACCAGGCTCGGCATCAACGGCGAAGTAGTCGTGGCCGACAACGGCAGCAGTGACGGCTCACAAACCATCGCTACCACCGAAGGGGCGCGGCTCGTGCATGTGCCCGAGCGGGGCTACGGCGCCGCCTTGCACGGCGGCATTAGTGCCGCGCTGAGTGAATTTGTGGTGATGGGTGATGCCGACGACAGCTACGATCTCGGTGCCATTGATGATTTTTTGGTGCAGCTCCGTGCAGGTGCTGACTTGGTGATGGGCAATCGCTTTCGAGGCCGTATCATGCCCAACGCCATGCCGTGGCTCCATCAGTACCTCGGTAATCCCGTGTTGAGCTGGCTGGGACGGGTGCTCTTTCGCTCATCGGTGGGCGATTTTCACTGCGGATTACGCGCCTTCCGCAAATCGGCATGGCAGGCCATCCAGCTCCAAACCAGCGGCATGGAATATGCCAGCGAGATGGTCATCAAGGCGGTGCTCTTCCAGCAACGCATTGTGGAAGTCCCAATTACGCTGTACAAGGATGGGCGCTCGCGGCCGCCCCACCTGCGCACCTGGCGTGACGGCTGGCGTCACCTGCGCTTTATGCTGGCCTATGCACCCAACTGGGTCTTTTTGGCACCAGGCAGTCTACTCACTGTGCTCAGTGCGCTTGCATTGGCGTGGTTGATTCCCGGACCACAGACCATCAATGGGATTACCTTTGACATCAACACCATGCTAGTCGCAGCGGTCGGTCTACTTTTCGGCGTCCAAGTGGTCTTGTTTGGCCTCCTCGCCAAAAAATACCTCATCGCCACCGGATTAGTGCCTGATTCACCACGTTTCGCCAAAATAAGCAACGCCATCACCCTTGAATATGGTCTGTTGAGTGCACTCGTGCTCGTCACTGTCGGTATTGTTCAAATTGCGCAGGTCTTTGCCCGTTGGCAACAGGTTGACTTCAACGACCTCGACCCAACCCAGAGTGCCCGTCAAACAGTGACCGGTGCAGTGGCAGTGATTTTGGCTGGACAAATCGGATTTACCAGTCTGTTTCTCAGTATTTTGGGTCTGAATATTCGCAAACGTAGCTAATGGATGACACACAAAGAGGTTGCAATGAACACGTCTAATGACCATGCGCCACTCACAATGTTGTATACGGGGAATGCACCAAGCTGGCAGAACCCATCCCTGACCAACATCAACAAACTGCCACCCCATGCCACCTTGTACCCGTATGCCGATGCTGCCAGTGCACTGAGCGGTGACCGGAGTAGATCGCCGTGGGTCCAGCTCCTCAATGGGGAATGGCAATTTGCGATTTTTTCAAAACCCGACAACGTGACCCCAAGCGCCCTGCACGTGAGCAAGTGGCATACGGTCAAGGTTCCCGGTTTGTGGACACTGCAGGGTTTTGAAAAGCCGCAGTACCTCAACATCAAGATGCCCTTCCCCAATCTACCCCCCGAAGTCCCCGAACAGAACACCGTCGGCGTCTACCGCCGCAACATGACTGTGCCGGCTACCTGGCAGGGGCGCCGTGTCATCGTACACTTTGGTGGGGTCGAAGGTATGTTGTGCGTGTACGTGGATGGACAAGCCGTCGGAATGAGTAAAGATGCCCGAACCCCAGCTGAATTCGACATCACCCGCCTTGTCACACCAGGCCAGAGCTACGAGCTGATGGCGGTGGTAGTGCGCTGGTCGGATGCGGCGTTCATCGAAGATCAAGATGAATGGTGGCATGCAGGTATTGCCCGTGAAGTGCTGATATACAGCACCAGCGTGCCATATTTACGTGACATGACTGTGGTTGCCAAGCCCGATGATTCCTACCGTGGTGGTACCCTCAACGTCAAAGTGGCTGCCAATACGCCTGGCGATATCCGCAACGACTGGCATGTGTCACTCCAGCTGTACGGTCCCGACGAAAAGCCCTGCTTCGAAGACGCACTGGTCGAACACCCACGCTGGAATGACATGACCAAATATGTGATGGATTCGTGGGGGGCACGGCTCGCCGCCTACGACGAAATCGAGTTCACCACATCACTCAGGCGGGTCAGCTGCTGGAACCACGAGCAACCAAACTTGTACACGGTCCTACTTACCTTTCATACGCCCCACGGTGACGAATACTACGCGGTGCGTACCGGTTTCCGCGATGTCAAAATCAGCAACCGGCAATTGCTCATCAACGGGCAAGCCGTGCTGATTGTGGGTGTCAATCGGCACGAACACGACGACGTAACTGGGCGAGTGCTAACCCGCGCCTCGATGGAAAAAGATGTGCACCTGATGAAACAATTCAACATCAATGCGGTGCGCTGTGCACATTACCCCAACGATCCCGTCTTCTATGAGCTGTGTGACGAATACGGGCTGTATGTCATCGACGAAGCCAACATCGAATCACACGCCTATAGTTTCGATATCTGCCGCGATGGGCGCTATACCGAAGCCTTTGTTGACCGGGTGCGTAACATGGTTGAACGCGACAAAAATCACCCCAGCATCATCGCCTGGTCGCTGGGCAACGAGAGTGGTTACGGCCCCAATCACGATGCTGCTGCCGGCTGGGTGCGCCACGCCGACCCCACCCGCATCTTGCACTACGAGGGAGCCATCGCCCAGAGCTTCGGCAACAACAGCAACTGGGACAAAGGGCATGCCGCCACCGACCTGCTCTGCCCCATGTACCCCCAACTCGCCGATATCATTGCCTGGGCGACCAACGGCTCAGCCGACCAACGCCCGCTCATCATGTGCGAATACTCGCATGCAATGGGCAACAGCAACGGCACATTGGCCGACCATTTTGCGGCATTCGAAACATACCACGGTCTGCAGGGAGGCTTCATCTGGGAGTGGGTCGACCATGGCATCCGCCAAACGACGGGTGATGGTCGCCCCTATTGGGCCTATGGTGGCGACTTCGATGATACCCCCAACGATGCCAATTTTTGTGCGGATGGGCTGATCTGGCCCGATCGCACCCCGCACCCCGCTCTCTACGAATATCAATTCTTGGCACGCCCCGTGCGGGTCACCGCCGTCGCTAACACCCAAGGAACATACCGCATTAGCAACCGCCGTTACTTCAGTGATATTGATGACTTGAGTGGTGAATGGAGCATCGAAGTAAACGGCGTAGTTGAGCTCACCGGCAGCATCAATGTGCGCGGGCTTGATGCACGTACGAGCCGAGACGTGCACATCCCGGCTGTGCTCCAGATTGCCGCCAATCATCCGCGCCAACTGGTCACCATCACCTTCCGTTTCGTGAAACGGCGCTCAACCAGTTACGCACCTATCCGTCACGAAGTTGCCTGGGATCAACACGTTGTCCAGACTGCCCAGCGCAGCACCACCTATGTACGTGGCGCGCGCATCAAGCGTGACAACACCGGCATCATCCTCCAATCGGGGCGAGTTAAAGCTCGATTTAGTGCAACCACGGGTGAGCTGGTGTCGTACGGCACCCCGCGGCGCAACTTCATCGTGGCAGGTCCACAACTGCACATCTGGCGTGCCGCACTCGACAACGATGGACTCAAACTCGAGCCCGGCAAACCGATGAAACTCCTCACACAGTGGCAAAGCCTCGGTTACCACAACATCCAGATGACCCTAGGTGACATCGAGCAAATTGGTGCAAAAATCAGCTTTACCTACTACGGCAGCGGGCGTGGTAATCCCGCAGATTTCCGCCATACGGCCACCTACACCATGAACAACAACGGTTCACTGCATATCGAGCACTACGTCAAATTCGGCGCCGATATTACCGATGTACCGCGTGTTGGCGTCACCATGGCCGTCCCACTCCAGTATCGCAACGTGACGTGGCTCGGTCGTGGCCCGTGGGAAAACTACGCAGATCGCAAAGCATCTGCCGTCATCAGCCAGTACAACCGCGATGTCGACGAACTGTATGTGCCGTACATCATGCCCCAAGAAAACGGCCTACGTTGCGACGTCACGGATATCACATTCGACAACAGACGTGGCAGTAACCTGCTGATTCGCAGCGACGAAACGTTCCAGTTTTCGGCGAGTCGCTTCAGTACCGCCGATCTCTTTACCGCACTACACACCACCGACCTCGTGCCACGCGATCACATCATCGTCAATATCGACCATCTACATCGTGGAGTTGGTAGTGCAAGCTGTGGTCCGGATACCCTCGACGAATACAAAATCCTCGGGCGCCGCCACCGCTTCGGCTTCACCATGTCCATTGGTGGCGACGAAGAATAAACGACAAACCCACGGCATCCCGATGGGGATGCCGTGGGTTTGTCATGTCCCTGTACGGATGCCGTTTCAGCGCTGCGCGCCTACTGGGGCATTACCGTCTAATTATGCGTGGGAGGCTAGCGCATATTGCGAGTTGTAGTCGCTCATCCCACCGGGCAATACCACCCCCGCCACAGTGATACCCTGTGCACGCAAAAACGCTGCACTGATGGTGGCCCGTTGGCCACTTTCACACACCACATACAACGGCTCGTGGGGCAACTGTGTAAGGGCTTCACGTAAATGCAGGTGGGGTACGAGCATTGCCCCGTCAATGACCCCTTTGGCATGCTCATGCGGATCGCGCACATCAATCACCTGTCCACCGGACATCACTACATCGTGCAAATCAGCCACGCTTATCGTCGGCAATGGGTGTGCATCCGTCAGCGCCACGTGACTCAGACCAGCCACATGGTACCCCGCGTCGCGAGCGACCTGTGCCGCAATTTCGGCAGTGGTAATCGTGTCGGCATAGACGATAATACTGGCACCTGCAGGCACAAATGCACCGAGGCGCACCAGATAGGAATCACGCTGGTACGGGATGCTCAGCGCCCCAGCCACATGCCCCTTGGCAAACATGAGTGGCGCACGCACATCGACGACAATCGTCCCCTTGGCACGCGCCGCCTGCATAAACGCTTCGCTCACAGCACTGGCATGCTGGCCGTAGTAGCCATCGGGTACTGGCAACTCGCCACGATTGGTGTTACGATGCGTCAAAATCGACTCGACGACTTCGCGCACATCACCACGCATCCACGCATCAAATGTGGCATAGTCGGGTGCCTGCAACGCCCAGTTGTGGCGGCGTTCAAAGCCAATCGTGCTCGAT
>JBKCGB010000157.1:0-20762 GCA_046303375.1 Roseiflexaceae bacterium | reverse complement strand
GAGTGGGCGAGAGCCTTAGCTCTCGCCCACTAGAGAAGAAACCGGGTTGCCCCGGGAGGATTAGGGGGCGACGTGAAGACGATGTACTTCTTGCGATGTACCGTGATGACCGTCGCATTCATCACCTAATGTTGTCACTATACCACAGACATTGTGATGAAATATAAGAATTGCATAAGAATCAGCTGATATTTGCAATATCATCAAATTAGCATCATTTTATGAGAAACGCTCACTTGTGAATAGTGCAACAAACCGCCCACTCGCTATCCGCATAGCACAGTGGGCGGACGAATTACCAGTGCATTCGACTTAATATGCGTGATAGTCAAAACCACGAATCATGCCATGTGTTGTTTCACCACGCAGCCAGATGTCTAAAATCTGGCCAGAAATAGCAGTTGGTGGTGGGATTTCGGGCATTTGACTACGGTGAAACCAGCGCGCATCTGCCAATTCTTCGGCATCCATGGCAATTTCGCCTGATTGATACTGCGCCAAAAACCCTACCATCACTTGATGAGGAAACGGCCAACACTGACTCCCAACATAGCGAATCTGCATCACTTCGACACCGACTTCTTCACGCACTTCACGCGCCACACATGCCTCAAAGCTTTCGCCTGGTTCAGCAAATCCAGCCACCAGACTATAGCGATTACCCCAACCGACTTTGGTCGTGAGCAACACTCGATCACCGTCATGAATCAACACAATGATGGCAGGGCTCACCGGCGGAAACACCTCGTGCTTGCACGGATCACAGCGCAACCCCCACGTATTGGGAATAGCACGGTATGCACCACCACAGCGGCTACAAAACCGAGTCAAGGTACGAAATTCAATCAGCTGTTTGGCATAACTTGCCGCCATCACCACTTCTGGGCGGACATCGGGCAGATTCATCATGGTACGTAAATTGACTGTTTGAAGGCCCTCTGAAAGCTCACAATCAGCAGCAACCACTGCTGCATGTACCGCAATCTGGCCTTGTTGTCCCAACGGGAAGTGCTGCGTGATTGCAATACTGTGTGGCCCATGTGCATCACCAGCGAGTGGTTCTGTGGATGCATGCACATCTACGACAAAATCATCGCCACGCATCACATACCAGACATGCGTATTGGCACTTGGTAGTTGCGGAGGATAACAACGAATAAATGCTTCCATTTGATTCCCCTTTGGTACTAGACGGCGCTGTCATCACCTGGGCGATTAAACCAACGAAAGAACACCACAGTCAACACCACAAAATACACCAAACCACCCGGCAACCACATCAACAAGCCGGCCAACTCTTGATCGATTTGGGCGGACATACCCCATGGGCGCGAGACTGCATCGTATGCAGGATAGATGATGTACCCTGCAAAGGTCAAGAGCGCTCCAATAATGGTAGGTGGCAATGACATGAAAAAAAGATACAGCATCAATACACCTGGTGTTGCCCGTGGTAATTCGGGCTGTTTACTAAATACTGGCCACCACGAAAGTATGGCTCCAATGGTAAACATGATGTGTTCAAGCGCGTGGGTATTCACATCACGCACCGCCAAGTCATAGTTTGCTGGCACATGCCATGCCACAAAAATCACATTAAAAATCAGAAATGCACTTATGGGATGCAGGATTGCTCGTACAATAGCCAAGAGACTCTGATTACGCAACGCCAGTGAAGCAACTGCCGGCGGAATGCTCAAAATAATCAATGGTGGCACCAACACAATCAAGATCAAGTGTTGGATCATGTGCATCGATAAAGACACCAACGACAGCGTATCAATGGGCGAAACAAGTGCCACAAAGAGTAATAATACAGCCAACATGAATCGATTGCGCATCTGTGGTGTCGCTTCGGGCACTCCCCAACGTACTGCAAGGGGACCACAGATGAGTTGATACAGAATCGTGAGCACGAGTAACGTGCTGAGAATACGCAAATCAAAATTCCAGGTATACAGATTCATGACACCCCCAGTGACACAATCGACTGATTGATTATACCGTGACAAAATAACAAACGCGCGTCACAGGAACCTGTGACGCGCGTTTGTTCGACATGTCTAGCCAGCAATCCCCACATGGTGTGAAAACAGCACCAAGAATGCCAACACCATGCTCACCGCCAAGGTAAATGGCACAATAAAGACAAACTGGAAGATGCGCGCATCACCACGCAAATGCATGAAGTACAACACGACACCGATACCCTTGGCAAACATTAAGCTGAAGAGAAGGATCAGAAACGTGACATGCCCAAACAAGTCACGATACACGAACGCTGCGACTTCGGCGGCGGTAACAACTGCGAGTACACCACCCACCTGCCAATAAAAGCCGGTACCATGTGCTTCATGATGCTCTTCGTGGTGTGAAACGGCTGTATCGTGGTCTGCCATTTGCCCCTCCTATTAAATGAGGTAAATCAACGTAAAAATCGCCACCCACACCAAGTCCACAAAGTGCCAGTAGAGCCCCCCAAGCTCGATATCCATCGGATTTTCTGGTGATTCAGGGAAGCGCAACACCTTGACGTAGATGGCAATGAGCCAGATGATCCCGATGGTCACATGCAACCCGTGGAAACCGGTCATCACAAAGAAGGTCACACCAAACAGGCTGGGAACCAATGCAGTAGCATGCTCGCCGGCTTCTTTGAGACGCACAATCGATGGGTCAATATTGAGTGCAGACAACGCCTTGTACGCTTCGTGGCTCAGATGCATTTCGTACGCTGGTGCGAGTTTTAACCCCTCATGATAGAGGTGGATAAATTCATAAATCTGACCACCCACAAACGATGCACCAAGCAAAATGGTTGCAAGCTGCCAGAAACGAAAGCGCTTCCAGTCGCGTGCTTTCGATGCAGCCAATGCCAACACCATCGTCAACGAACTCGCTAACAGCAATGTGGCCAACACTGTGGTCAACTCGATGGCGAGATAACCCAAACGCGGGTCGAGTAACTCCAAGGCACCTACACTCGACAATGTATTAGTGGTGCGTGCATAAAAAATCAGATGTGTCAGGATTAACGTGGCAAAGAACAGCGTTTCTGAACCGATGAATGCCCACAGCCCGAGCTTACGACTATCAACACCCATCGAGCCCACGAGTGGCTTTTGGTGTGCTTCACCGTGATGGGTATGACCCGCAGAACTACTCATGTATCCTCCTCATGTGGGTGCGGTAACACTCACTACCGCACCCAACAACGCTCTATACGACTAGTGGTGTCCGAGATATGGCGAATCTCGCCGTGAGTCCAACACCCAACCACGGATAGCATAGAAGACCATCACGAAACCAATCGCAATAAAGACATAGGATGCCACACGCATCGGCAAACCGAGAATGGCTTGGTTGATGTAGATGAATCCGAGTGCAGCAACAGTCAAACCACTCGAAAGCACCATAGGCATATAGGTCAGCGTGGGCATGTGAATTTCTTTGGCTCCCGGGCTATCCTCGTGGCTGTATTCGTAGCGAATCTGCGAAGGCGCACTCTTTTCGCCATGATGGTCATCGGCTGTTGAGTGTGGATACTTGGCATCCCACAATGGGCGACGACTCGTCACCTGCGGAATGTGCAAGAAATTGTAGGATGGTGGTGGTGATGGCACAACCCACTCAAGCGTGGCAGCATCCCACGGATCATTGCTTGCAACTTCTCCACTGCGCAAACTCACAAGCACGTTGTAGATAAACAACAACACCGAGAAGGCCAAAAAGAACGTTCCAATTGTTTCAATGAAATTCCACATTTCCCAGCCCATCCCAGACTCGTATGTGTAGATGCGCCGTGGCATACCTTCGGTTCCGAGGAAGTGCATGGGGAAGAAGGTAACGTTCATTGATATCAACATCAACCAGAACTGGACTTTGCCCAACATCTCGTTGAGCATTCGCCCTGTCATCTTGGGGAACCAGTAGAAGGCACCTGCAAATAACCCCAAAATGGAACCACCAAACAATACGTAGTGGAAGTGCGCCACCACGTAGTATGAGTCGGTCTGCTGCAAATCGATTGGCGGTGAAGCCAACGTAATACCACTGATACCACCAATGATGAACATCGAAATGAACCCGATGGCGTAGAGCATGGCAGTGGTCAAGCGTACATCACCACCCCACATCGTTGCAATCCAGTTGAAAATTTTGACACCAGTGGGAATCGCAATCACCATACTTGCTGCAGCAAAAAAGCCGTTGGCAAGTGGTCCCATGCCGGTACCAAACATGTGGTGTGCCCACACAATGAAGCCCAGAAAGCCGATACCGACACCCGAAAACGCCACAAATGAGTAACCAAAAATGGGCTTACGTGAATACACAGGCAAGACTTCTGAAATCATACCCATCACAGGCAAAATCAGAATGTAGACTTCAGGATGCCCAAAGAACCAAAAGAGATGTTGCCACAATACCGCATCGCCACCCAGTGCAGGATTAAAGAAAGCAGCACCAAACTGGCGGTCAAAGAGCAACTGAATCGACGCAACAGTAAACGTGGGGAAAGCGAAAATCAAAATGAAACTTACGACCAAATTCATCCAGACAAACAAGGGCATACGATTAATGGTCATGCCTGGCGCACGCATGTTGAGCACTGTCACAATGAAGTTCAATGCACCTGCAATCGAGGCCACACCAGTCAAGCCAAGCCCAAGAATCCAATAGTCGACACCTTGACCGGGACTGAATTGCGTCTGCGTCAACGGTGCATATGCAAACCAACCAACGTTAGTCGCACCACCAGTCAAGAAGCTGAGATAGAGCAAAAAGCCGCCACCCAGAAACAACCAGACTGAAAAAGCGTTCAGCCGGGGGAACGCCATGTCACGTGCACCAATCATCAATGGTACGACGTAGTTACCGATACCAACATTCATCGGCATCACCACCAAAAAGACCATGGTGGTAGCATGCATCGTGAAGAGCTGGTTGTAGAGGTCTGCACTCAAAAACGTGTTGTTTGGCGTCCCCAACTGCACACGCATCAACATGGCCTCAATACCACCAATGATGAAAAACACAAACGCGCTAATGATGTAGATGATGCCGATTTTTTTATGATCGACCGTCGCTAACCACGACCGCCACTGAAATGACTCACTGGTCGTGGGCGCTGTGGATGTAAGTTTTTGCTCTGCAATCGCCATTACCAGACTCCTTATTTCTCTGCTGGGAGCGCAACTGACAGCTTCATGCTATCCAGATAAGCCGTGAGGTCTGCAACTTCCTGATCTGTCAGCGTCCCCTTTTTGATGACGCGGCCCATCAGATTCCCCTGCTTGATCGCACTTGAATCCTGCAACCACTTCGCCAAGTTATCAACCGAATAGGGCAAAATAGCTCCACCAAGTGCTGTACGACTACCAAGATAGGTCAGATTTGGCCCGATTTTGCCTTTGGCATCAGTACCTGCAATCACGTGACATGATGCGCACTGCTTTTTGGCATCGGCAAACAAGGCGGCTCCACGGGCGGCATCACCTGTCAACCCTAGGACTTGCACCGTACCTGCAGCTGACGCTGGAATCTTAGCAACATTTACCTTCCAAGAATCGTATTCTGCCTGCGGAAGTGCGATGAGCCGGAAGTGCATTTGTGCATGTGCCTCACCACAAAATTCCGCACAAAACGCCTTGTAAATCCCTGGTTCCTGCACCGTAAATGTCAGGTAGTTCGACTTACCGGGAATCATGTAGGTCTTACCAGCAATTTTGGGAATCCAGAAGTTGTGCATCACATCAGCAGCATCGAGCTGGATGGTAATTGGCACGCCTACCGGCACATACAAATCAGTTGCAGTGGTAATTGTGGGCTGATTCTGTTCATCTACGACGATTGGTGTGCTCAGGCTTACACCATCTTGGTTGAAATACTGGAATTCAAACCACCACTGGTGCGCAATCGAACGAATCTTGATTGCCTCGGGCGGCATCACAGAATTCGCAGCTTGAGTACGGAACGTCAACACGGCAATGATGAGCACTACAATTGCCGGCGCAATCGTCCAGGCAATTTCAATCTTGGTGTTGCCATGAATCTGCTTGGGCAGTGCAGTGGTCTCTTGCTTGTTGCGGAAGCGAACCACGGTGTATACCAAAGCGCCTTGCACTACTACAAATACTGCGACCGCCATCCAGAACACGACCATAAGTAGATCGAGAATGCGTGTGGCATGGTCGCCGTACGTGTACATGGTTGTAGCAGGTAGATTTGCACAACCCGCCAACACCATCGTAATGCCTGCCATAACCATCGCAAGCATTACTTTTTGTCGCGCGTCCTTTCTCATTCGAACTCCTTGCTTATACCAGTCACACCACCGATGTGACACATGTCTCATCCGATGTCCACAAGTCGCCCTGTGTGACAACATAGAAGAGATTTTTTTCACATACCGATTATATGCATATCTTGGTATTCGTCAACTTGTGAAGCTGCTGTGCATTTACAGGTTGTACCATTGTCATACTCCAAAAAATAGGGGGTATATTTATGTCAACTCTACTTGTACAAGCAACGTATCCACTGTTTGACCGACGCCATAGCGAAAGCATGCCAAAAATTCCACGTTGCCTGCAGGGCCAGTAATGGGTGACCGCGTAAGCTGAGTACACCCCCACCCCAGCGTTGCAGCAGCAGTTACCACGTCACGGATTGTAGTCGCACGCACCGCAGGATCACGCACCACTCCACCTTTGCCGACCAACTGCACACCTGCTTCAAATTGTGGTTTGATGAGTGCCACAATCCACCCGTCTGCTTCGATAAGTGCAACCACGGCAGGCAAGACGAGTTTGAGTGAGATAAACGCCACATCAATCACGGCTGCATGCGCAGGCAAGTGCGCATGTGCCACTGGTGGCAATTCGGTAACATAGCGGATGTTGGTTCGCTCCATGACAATCACCCGCACATCAGAACGCAGTGAATAGTCGAGGATACCATAGCCCACATCAATGGCATATACCGCATTAGCGCCACGTTGCAAGAGCACGTCGGTAAAGCCCCCTGTTGATGCACCAACATCAATTGCGGTAATCCCATGGACATCGATGGCAAATGCATCGAGCGCATGCGCTAATTTGGTACCACCACGACTCACATATGGCAGAGACTCTGTCAATTCGATACGTGCATCCACCGCCACACTCTCCGCGGTACGACGATGCACCTCACCATTGACTCGAATTGCACCGGCCAGAATGAGTGCTTGTGCCTTGGAACGCGATTCAGCAAAACCACGTGCGACAACAAGTAAATCCAATCGAATACGTTGTGACGCAGGCATTAGGCAACCGCTCCTGCTGCGTGAAGGGCGGCGATCTGTGCAGTATCAAATCCGAGACTCACTAATATTTCGTCGGTTTGCTCACCTAATCGTGGTGGGTGCCGACGAATCGATCCAGGTGTCTCAGAGAATCGGTATGGTGGCCCAATCACGCGAATTGTCCCTGCGGTAGGGTGCTCGATAGATTGAATGAGATCAAGCGCGGCTACTTGTGGGTCATTGAGTGCCGCCGCCAAATCACGTACCGCCCCGACGGGAATCCCAGCTGGCGTGAGCAAGGCTTCTAATTCGGCGACGGTGTAACGCGTGAGTACAGGGGCGAGAGCAGCATTCAAGTCACCACGATTGTCACAGCGCAGTCGATTAGTCGCAAAACGTTCATCATGTTTGACAGTATCGATGTGGAGCGCATCACAAAAACGTCGCCACAGATCATCAGTGCCCACTGCAAGATTAAACCAGGCATCACGTGCCTGATATACACCATACGGCGAAATACTCGGATGATGGTTGCCGCTGGTCACTGGAGCAGTGCCAGTAGCAAAGTAGCGTGCTGCCTGATATGTCATGATGGCGAGCTGACCAGACAACAGCGATGTATCAATGTATTGACCAATACCAGTGTTCTGGCGATGAAAAGCGGCAACCATGACCGCGTATGCGGCATGCATCCCTGCAACCAAATCAGCAATCGCAATTCCGACACGCATTGGAGGCCCATCAGGCTCACCAGTCACACTCATCAGCCCACCAGCACCCTGGGCAATTTGGTCGTAGGCTGCACGCGTACGATCGGGTCCTACTTGACCAAACCCGGAAATCGAGCAGTAAATGATGTCGGGGCTAATTTTTTGGCAATCAGCGTAGCCAAATCCAGCACGGTCAAGTGTACCCGGGATGAAGTTTTCGATGACCACGTTGCTCCACCCCACCAACCGCGTGAGCACTTCACGACTCTCGGGGTGGCGGATGTTGAGCGCAATACTACGTTTATTGCGATTAACGCTCAGGTAGTAGCTACTTTCACCGCCTTCGAATGGCGGACCCCATGCTCGCGAGTTATCACCCACATCAGGTTGTTCAATTTTGATGATATCAGCACCCATATCACCAAGCATCTGCGTACAGTATGGGCCAGTCAGTGCCCGCGAGAAATCAAGTACACGCAACCCGGCAAGTGGCAATGTCATACATTCCTCATTCGTTGCATTTCACTAGAGGCGAGTCCGGCATCCTAGCCGGTATTCTTGAGGCCCGCTGCAATCCCGCTAATACTCAGCAATATTGCATCTTCGAGTGCTTCGTGTCCGATTCCATCTGGCTGTGCACGCAAACGAGACAACAATTCGACCTGCACATACGAGATGGGGTCAACATAGGGGTTACGCAATGCGATGGAGCGTTGTAACACAGGATTACCAGCGAGGAGTTTCTCGCTCTGCGTGATAACGCATACCGCTGACACACTCAACTGGTACTCGTGTTCGATATCCTGCATCATGCGCGTGGCAAGTGCTTGATCACGCACAAGCTCCGTATAGCGGTGCGCGATATACATGTCTGCCTTGCACAAAATCATCTGCGCATTATCTATCATACTGCGAAAAAACGGCCAATCACGGTACATTTCCTGCAGGACTGCTTCTGCAGCAGGAGCACCATGTGCATATGTAGCTACAAATTGCTGTACGGCGGTACCTAGCCCATACCAACCTGGTAAAGTGAAGCGTGATTGCATCCAACTAAAGACCCACGGAATTGCCCGTAAATCTTCGATACGGTCGCTATTTTTGCGTGATGCAGGACGGCTACCGATTTTGAGACGACTGATTTCAGCAATCGGCGTGGCTTCACGGAAGAAGCGGACAAACTGCGGATTCTCGTAGACGAGACCTCGATAACTCTGTTGCGACGTGATGGCCAACTGCTCAAGTATATGTATCCATTCAGCATTGGCATCATTTACTTTGGTAAAACCTGCTTTCAAGACCGCGTTCAACACCTGTTCGAGATGCCGCTTGGCAATGACATTCAGGCTGTAACGATCAGCAATGACTTCACCTTGCTCCGTAATTTTAATCTGACCACCCACGCTACCTGGCGGTTGTGCCAGAATTGCTTCATTGGCAGGACCACCACCACGGCCAATCGAACCACCACGGCCATGAAAGAGCCGAATCGTGATGGCGTGTACTGCACCACAATCGCGCAGTCTGCGCTGTGCCTCATAGAGCGCCCAATTCGCTGCCACAAAACCAACATCTTTGTTGCTATCCGAGTAGCCGATCATGATTTCTTGCAAGTTGTGACGCCGCACAAGATGTGCACGATATTCAGGTACAGCCCAACATGCAGCAATAATTTCATCACAATGTGCCAGGTCGTTCCCCGTCTCAAAGAGCGGCACAATATCAATACCACCATCGGCGAGGGCAGTCACACCGGCTTCGCGGGCAAGTAACAGCACCGAAAGTACATCTGAGGGTCCGCGTGTCATACTCACAATCACGGTTTGGATGGTGCCTGGAGCAAGTGACTCGTTGATTGCTGCAATCATGCGAAACGTGGTTACAATTTCGTTGGTCGCATCACTGTAGGGTAATCGCGTGGGGATTAACGGGCGCTTTGCGGTCAATTCGTGCCGCAGAATTGCGGTCCGCGTTGCTTCGTCACAAGCAAGATAATCGTCAGCCACACCAGCATGTGCCAAGATTTCAGCTATCGCAACACTATGACGTTCGCTGTGTTGGCGGATATCCAGCGTTGCAAAACTAAGCCCAAATACTTCGACTTGACGCATCAAATCATGGAGCGCACCATGTGCGACTGCCGCACCTGCATTGGCAATCAACGAATCATACATGACGCGCATATCATCGAGAAGTGCCTGTGCATCTGCATAGACAGCCGGATGTGCGGGCTGGTTTGCCACAGACCACTGCACATCATGGGATTGAGTGGCCTGCAATGTGGCACGGAGTCGCTCGGCAATCAGCCAACATTTGCGCCGATAGGGCTCGTGTGGGTAGCGTTGTGCAAGCTCACTCGCCAGTACAGGAAAAAGTGTCGCATCATGTGCTAACGAGGCATGGAGTTCTGCAGTGACACCGACTTGGCGTTCAGATTGGCTGATGCGCCGGCTGAACTGGTCGAATTCACGGATATAGAATTCAATAGCAGCACATCGCATTAATCGGGCGGCCTCAACCGTTGTTTCTGGACGTACAAACGGATTGCCATCACGGTCGCCACCCATCCACGAACCAAAACGCAACAACGGTGGCACACGCCATTGATAATCGGGATACGCAGTACGTAGCGCATGTTCGAGATCGCGATAGAGTGCAGGGATGAGACGCACAATGCTTTGTTCAAAATAATAGAGGCCATTTTTGACCTCATCGATGACCGAAGGACGTACCACTCTGACATCATCGCTTTGCCACAAACCGACGATTTCTTCGCGGGCTTGTGAGACGAGAATTGGATCATCCATCAGCGACAAATCATGTCCAACCGGATCGAGCAACGCAGCCAATCGGCGCAGTTTGTCGAGCAACGTGCGCCGACGCGCTTCGGTAGGGTGTGCTGTAAAGACGGGCCGGATACAGGCGTGTGCCATCCAGTCTGCGACAGCCTGCGCTGATACACCTTGCTCAGCAATGGCATGGATGGCTTCGGCGACCGATTCGCTGCGAGTGTGATGTGCACGACGCATCTGGCGCTCACGCTCTGAAAGAACCCAAATGCGCTGAAGTTGCTCTGAAAGATTGACAAGGGCAAAGTACGTACTAAACGACTTGATGAGAGTATTGAGCCCAGCAATGTCACGGGTAGCAATATGGTGTTGCAGCTCACGGACACGTTGCGTAGAAGGATGCGCACGTAGCTCTTTGCTGAGTCGACGTACTAACTCTTCACTGGCAAAGGCATCCTGCCCGGCTTGTGTTTGAATAACATCACCGAGTAAATCTCCTAAAAAATGAATTACCGCTGATAGGCGATCCCGCCCACCGCGGTCGTGAGACTGGGGCATGGGGTATGCTCCATTGCGTAGACTTATTTTGCACAGTATACCATAGAAAAATTAAATCTTTCGAACATGCAAATGAACTTTTTAGTGTCTTTTATCATCGTAAACTCGGTATGTGAGTGCTATAATACGAGCAACACAATATAATTTTTGTCATATTTTGACACGGCAGAAATGAGTAGATTATGCGATTTCGTGTAGGTACATTCATCTTAATTGTGAGCATGTTGATGGGCGCATGTGGCAATCCGAGCACCGCACTCCCTACCATCCCAGTTGAATCCACGCCCGCCATCACTGATGGGACCCCCACCACCGATGGGGTCACGATTACCTACGGAGTCTTTGATTATGAGCGCACCAATTTCGAGCCAATCATCGCACGCTTTCATGAAGAGCATCCATCAATCAATGTGGTGTTGACTTCCCTCGATGATGTACTCCAATCGACTCCTGATGCATCAGGAAATTACCCCGTTGAGTCAATGACTGCATCACTGCGACGTGTGGTAAGCGTCGCTGATGTGGCACCAGCGTCGTGGGTTACCCCGGATGCCTACGGCACTCCCTTGCTCCGTGATATCAAACCGTACTTAGACGGTGACACATCATTTGACCGCACAGACTTCTACCCAAGTGTGCTTGAACGTCACGAAGTAAATGGTGCACAGTATGTGCTTCCACGGACTGTTTCACTGCAGTCCATTGCATACAACCGCGATGCCATGAACGATGCGCAAGTTCCCCCGCCCACTTTTGGGTGGAAAAGTAGCGATTTGTTTGCAATCGCCGAAAAACTCACAAAAGTCAATAACGGACAAATCGAACGCTACGGCTGGTACGACAACAGCAGTGGCTCGATGGCACTATTGATGCTCTTTGAGGAAGCAGGTGTCGACATACTGAGTATGGGGCCAAATGATCTCAAAATTGGCGACACAAAAGTACTGAATGCCCTACAAAAATATGCAGACCTAACGAAACGTGGTGTTATTTTTGGCACACCAGGGTATATGGCCTATGGTGCGCGCCAATCTGCGCAAAACGATACCACTGACCCCACTGAGTTGATTAAATCGGGAAAAATCGCAATTTGGGTGGAAAGTGCGCTCTACAGTGAGGATGGGGGAGTCCCTGATTTACCATTCGAAATTGGTTTTACATCGATGCCGAATGGTCCCCACGAAAACCTCAACTTTTATACTGAGGGGCTCATCATGAGCGGCGGGACTGTACACCCAAACGAAGCGTGGACCTTGATGGAGTGGTTATCGCGCCAAAATCTCAACCCGGGTGCCGCTGTGGGATATGCGGGATACATGGGAGCACGTAAATCGCTCCAGGCACAAATGGCACCGGGTGATACCGTGAATCAGGCGCGTGCAGAGGCGTATGTGTACACGCTTTCACACATGCAACCGCTTACGCTGTATCAGTCCAATGATTATATGGTCTATTATACGATTTCTTCGGCAGTCTACGGCTTTATCGAATCACCACCAAAAAGTGCAAGTGATGTCTTGAGTGCGGCCGTCAAAAATATCAAAGATAATCAGAAACAAGCGCAACAGACGCCGAGTCTGACACCCGACCTCCGACCGGTGGTTGTCGTAACACCCGAGCCAGATGTGGCAACCGCTGACCAAACGACGATTACGTTTGCAGCATACGGGGCATCACTGTCAGATATGCGTCGGTATGTGCGTACATTCAAAAACGAAGATGATAGCATCTTTGTCAAATTGATCTCCACAGACAGTCTGACGACTACACAAACGTTTGTCACTGCGGCAGCGCGGAGCGATTGTTTTTGGTGGAATCAAGGTATTCCAATCAGCGATGCAGATCGAGCCGCCCTGGCCGACCTGCAACCGCTCATCGACAATGATTCGACCGTTGATATGAGCGATGTACCACTAGCGTTGCTGGATATGTATCGCGGCGATGGCCGGTTGGTTGGATTCCCCCATTCATATACGGCGCGGGGCTTGGTGTATCAAGACGCACTGTTCACGAAACTTGGGCTCGAGACACCACGATCCAATTGGAGCACCGACGATTTTCTGCGTGCCGCAAAAGCAATGACGAGTGATGGCGTCTTTGGGTATTCAAGCATGGGCAATTATATCGGTGATCTCATCTTTTGGAGCAACCGCTTTGGGGGCAATATGGTCTCCGGTACTGGCAAAGAAATTCGTGCGAATTTTGCAGATCCACAGGTTGTCAACGCGGTAAAATGGTGGACTGAACTTGCTACCACGCACAAAGTCATGCCGATGCCCATATTCGATTACAAGCGCGGGGGAACATCAAGCTACGAATCAAGCTGGGAGTTGCAATCACAAGGAAAAATCGGGATGTGGTTTGACTACGGCAATACGTATGCTAAACCAGAGCAACAAATGGATCCAGCCACTGGGCAACCGTCGTTTACCACGCTGATGGCACCACCACCGTTGGGCACCTCAGGGCTAGTATCTGGAGACGTTAATGTGACTGGATATCACATTTCTGCCACAGCGACAGATGCACCAGCATGCATGAAGTTCATCAATTTCCTTAGTCGGCAAACAGCCGTCAATACCTATGGTAATATCCCAGCTCGCAAAACACTGAGTTATGATCCACTCTTTGAAGAGCAGAATGCCTATGCGCTCCCTTTGCGTGATGCGTTGAGTGAGCTCCTCGATCAACCCTTAACGGTGACTGCCGATATCTCGAGCCTATATGTAATCGACAACTACTGGATATACCAGGCATTGGACAACATCATCTACAAAAGTGCTGACACCCAGGCAGAATTACAAGCAGCACAAACAAAAACCAACAGCTTCCTGGCATGTGTCGCTACCATTGACAACCGCAAAGGTAGTCCTACGTATGCATCATGTGCCAAAAAAGCAGACCCCACATATGATGGATACATGTCTGATGAGGGAGCACCGTGACAATGATAATTAAGCCGTACCAACAACACATCTGTGTCATCATGCTTGTGGTGGCCTGGGTGATAACCGCGTGTGGCACGCCGCAAGCAGACATCCAAGCCACGCCTACACCTATCCCCGAAGATCCTGATTTCGCCACGCTCACGTATCGCGTAGCCCAAGGCACCGTTGAACGCGTCGTCGAAGAAACCGCACGTGTGGTACCGGTTGAATCGGTAACACTCGGGTTTGGCCGTGAAGGCATCGTCGCAAGTGTCGATGTCACCAGTGGAGACACCGTCAAACAAGGTCAAGTGTTGGCAACACTGCAACAGGCAGAAGCCAATGAAGAGTTGCGCAAAGCGAGTGATACGCTCGATGCGGCAAAAGCCGATTATGTGGCCGCCCAAAAAATAAACGCGAAGCAAATCGAAACACGTCGCAAAGTCGTTGAAAATGCGCGCGAGGCACTGAATGCGTTGCTCCCAGGTGGCGACAAAGATGCACTGGCGGCAGCACAGCTAGCGCTCGACGAAGCCCAACGCAAAGTCCGTATCACCAATGAAGATAGTGATATCAGTGTCGATGATGCGGAATATGCTATTACAACGGCAAATAACGCACTTATTGATGCACAGTTTGCCTACAGCAAAGCCTACTGGGACCTCGATTGGGTTAATCGCTATGGCACTGACCCCAAAGAACCCTTCATTCTCGTCAACAACAAATATGTGGCAAATGTACTGGATGCAGAGGGACGTCGTGGCTACGAAAAGGCATTCACTTCGGCACAAAATGACCTGCGCACTGCAGAAAAAGGCGTACAAACGGCCCTGCGCAATGTGCAGCGTGCCAAAGAAACGCGTCAAACAGATGTGGATGCTGCAGCCAAAACATATCAGGCCGCATTAAAAGAACGTGACAAGCTGCTCGCAGGGCAAGATAATAGTGAAATACGCAGTGCCAGGGCTACGCTTGAATCAGCTGAAGCCGACCTCGACGAAGCCATGAATAACACGCTAACCAGCGAAAAACGCACCGTGGATAGTGCGCAGCGAGCCTACGATAAAGCACTCGCAAGTGTGGCTGCCGGCCAAATTGTAGCCAAATTCGATGGCGTCGTGTCAGTTGTGGCCATCGTGCCCGGGAACACGGTGGTTGCCTACTCACAAGCCATCGAAATCGCTAAACCTGATAATGTGGAATTCACCGCATCACTCACCGACGAGACCATGCAACTTTTGAGTGAAGGACAGGCAGTTGAGATCCGTCTAGTCACGCGTCCAGACATTGTCCTTACAGGAATCATCCGACGCCTGCCAGCTCCGTACGGCAAGAATGGCGGCAACATGGATGACCCTGATCCGTCAACACGGATTAGTGTGAGTGATACACAAGGGTTTACTCTGGAGGCAGGTGAAACCATCGGGCGCGTGCGCATCGTACTTGAGCAACGCAACAACGTGCTGTGGCTGCCACCAGAGGCAATCCGTTCATTTGGTGAACGCCGTTTTGTGGTACTCCGTGAAGGTGAGCAAGAGCGACGTGTCACGGTGGTGCTGGGCATTGAAAGCGATGAACGTGTGGAAATCATCAAAGGATTGCAACTCGACGATGTAGTGGTAGGACCATGACCATGCGGTCACATTGGCATGCAGCAGGTCTTATTCTGACCGCAGTCTGGCGACGCACACGCACGAATCCAGCGCCAACGATTGCACTACTCGTGGCACTAGTTTTACCGCTGATGCTCGGATTAACGGTACCCAGCTATGCAGATGCCGTTGGTATCCGCATTTTAAATCAAGAGCTTGCTGCCCAAAGTCGCACCACACAGCGCCCAGCGCTCGCACTCCTGTACCGCTATGTGCGTGCCAACAAAGCGGTAGCCTGGCGTACCATTTTGAGTGCAGATGCACTCGTCAGTCAAAACGCAGCCAGCTATTTGCAATTCCCTATTGCCCGCATCACACGGCATATTCGTACTACACCACTCAAAGTCATGCTTGTTGCAGGCAACGACGATGGCATACCCATGGATAATGCGGCCATCGGCACGCTTGTGGGCATTGATGAATACATGAAATATGTGAGCGGTCGTGCACCAACTGCAACCAGCGACCGTACCGAAATCGCAGTTTCACAACGGCTGGCAAATCGATACGGGTTAAACATCGACGACGTCCTCGTGGTCAGCAGTAGTGATGGTCAACGTACGCTCTCCGGTAGTATTGTGGGTATCTGGACACCACTCCAACGAGAGAGTCAAGAATGGCTGTATGATCCTGATGCGCTCGAATCACTCTTGTTGGTTGATCCGCAAACCCTCGCTGAAGTCGTGAGTCGTACGTTTCCTGATAGTGCGGCGCAGGCAGCGTGGTATATCCAACCAGCACCATTCAAGCTTGCACCAAGTGATGTATGGATCATCGAGCAACGCATTCGCACTTTTTCGCAAGAATTGGCAAAAGTCCCTGCCAAGCTCGACCGCAGCCCCCTAGAACGATTCACCAATACACAGGTCACAATACGCACACTCACACTCCGCACAAGCGCAGTAGCGGCACCAATTGCACTATTGGCACTGTTTTTTGTGATGCAACTCGCGAATATCACCTACCAACGCCGCCAAGATGAGTACATCCTACTCCGTAGTCGGGGCGTATCGCTGACGTGGTTTTTGATGGTGAGCGCCGTGGAATGGATGTGTTACATCGTTATTGCAATGCTCTTCGCCATTCCGTTGAGTATTGTGTCAACACAAATCATGCTACGCACGGACTCATTCTTGAAACTCACCTCACTCGATGTCGCATGGAGTTGGTTACCGACACAATCATTCGTAGGGGCTGCACTCATTGCCGTAGTGATTGTCTTCCTTGGCATTCGTCCTGTGATAAGTACATTCCAGCGCACTTTATCAAACAACGCGCGCAGTCGCCGCATCGATCGCGTACGCATGTTTGTACGCATCATGATTGAAGTAATCGTCTTGATTGCAGTCGTTTATGGCTATTACCAACTCTACACACAGTACGACCCTGCGAGTGACGTGTTTTCCAATCTTAACACGCTGATTTTACCCGTGCTAAGCACAATTGCAATTGGGCTGGCAGTTAACCGCATCATTCCGCTCGTGCTGGTGCTCAGTGAGCGTATTGCACGTCGCAGTGATGCACTCGCAACGATTTTAGCGCTACAAACACTGGCACGCCGCCCAGACCGATTGCAGAATACCGTCCTTTTGTTGACCATCACACTCGGCGTCGGCGGGTATGTTGCGTCGATGGCGGCGACCATTGATACTGCAAGCCAAAATGGGCTCAGTTACCGGATTGGCGCTGATACACAACTCATCGAAAGTGCCCTGCGACGACGTCCCAATGCTAATACGTCGGATGGAGATCGTTTTCTATTGACACCATTGGGCGCACATGCACAGCTACCTGGGATTATTGCGTACGCACCCGTTGGCCAATATGATGGGCGCATTAGCATTGGGAATACTCCAATTGACACCAACGTGATTGCAGTAGATAGAAGTCGATTTGCGGCAGTCATCCCTCATTTCCAAGATGCGTGGCTTGGTCCAGGGAACTCGATGGGATTGCTGATGAACCAGCTTGCCACATATCGTGATGGTGTCATCATCGATAAATCGATTGCCGGCACTAGCAACATCGGTGATAAAGTGGCCGTCACACTCATCGTCGATGATATACCGGTCGATGTACGCATGCGCATCGTAGGACTAGTAGAAGGCTGGCCTGGCCAATATAGTGTGGATCGGCCATACCTCATCATGAATCTAAGTTATGTCTCCGACGAAATCGGCTTTTTGCCACCCACAGATGTATGGATTCATCGTGATACACGTGTACCACTCGACGAGGTAGTTAGTGCAGCACGCGCAGCCGCAATCCCGATACTTGATACGATTGACTTTAATGATGCTCGTACCAACGAGTTCACACGGCCGGAGCGGCAAGCGCTGTTTGGCATGCTGAGTATCGGTTTTGTGGCTGCTGCAGGGTTGACGATTATGGCAATCTTGGTCAGCGCGTTAGCAAGTATGCGGCAACGCAACATTGAACTCGGGATGCTTCAGGCCATGGGCATGCCTGCACACACAGCACGCCGCGTGATTGTGCTCGAACAAAGCATCATCACACTGAGCGGCATGATGTGTGGGTTGATCGCAGCACTGGTATGCGCAGAGCGCATACTCCCTTCGCTGCATGCGGGAGTTGCACCACATCGCGACATCCCCACAAACATGCCAATTACTGCATGGAGTACGATTGCAGGAATGCTTGCAATCTACGCCGTTGCCGTGCTCGTGGCGTTAGGCACCGTATTCCGCAATAGCCGTAGTTTACAGATCGCAGATGCAGTCAAACTCGGTGACGAGAACTAACCTTGGACCGCACTAAATGTCTAGTTCGTCTTCTTCGTACTCGTACTGTAGTTCGTCGTATTCGAAATCAGAAGCATCAATCTGCAAGTCATCGTCTTCTTTGCTGTATGACTCTTCGAAAGCGCCGTCGCCATCGGTATCAACTTGAAAGGTGAGATCATCCCCTTCTTTGACGATTTGACTAATTGCAAATGCAATAGAACTTTTTTCTTCGTAGTTCAAATCATCGTACGAGAACGCCACATCACCTTCTTCGTCTGACACCACCACATCGAGGTCGTAGTCACCAATAATGTCACCATCGATGGTGAATTCTTCATCTTGGTCATCAAAAAGCAACGACAGCTCGCCATCATCCGCAATATCTATATTGCTGAATTGCGTAGCAGTATCGCGCTTGTTTGCCCCTACTTCACCAAAATAAATCGACGGGGTAGATTTCACGGCTGACATCAGTTTCAAACTGTTTAAGCCTGATCCAAACGTTAATCGACTCGACTCAGTTTGAGAGACCGCCAGCCCTTCTACTTTGAGCACATTGTCATTACCAAATGCCACAATATCGTAGGTGAAGGAATCATCGTTTTGCAGTTGCAACGTAACACTAATTGAATCGGGAATACGAATCAACGGCATACCGCGATTATCCCACACACTCGGGGCACTTTTGATGACAGTCACAGATGCACCATCAATTTCATTGATGATTTTGCCATCTACATAGCCAACCCGTTTACCATCTGGCGTAACAAACAACGATTGCCCAGTCGTATTCGCAGCAGCAGTCGCACCCGGGATTGTCTCATTCATATCTAGAATATACGTGTGATACCCTTTGGAACTCCTACTAGTCTTGCCACCACAAAACACACAGTCTTGCATGGTAGTACGTGGCTCAGAAGGTGTCAATTCCAATGTTTCGGTTGATGCATCCCCTTCATAGCGGTCAGATTCAATTTCAGGATTGGGGGAACCCTCGTACCACCACGTTTCTTCTTGCGTGTTGACATATATGGTGCGGAGTTCACCCGGATAATTGTTATCATATATATTGATTCCAATCTCGTTCTCGTCAGTTTGGACCAACGAAACAGGAGTAACTGCATGCCCTCCTGTACCATCTGACATGTAAATACCGATGGTATACATCGTGTTTGGAGCAACACCCTGACCTTGACTTAGTGAGGCCTCGAGCAATTTGACGATATCACTTGGTTTACCATGAATCATGTTATCGTAAGTGGGCGTTGTCGATTGTGTAGCCCACCAATATGCTATTTCGCTTTGGAGGGTATCATTGTTTTCAAATGGTAAATCAGCCGTTTCACCCGCACCAAATCTATTTGGATCATCGAGCTGATGATAGAGGTGAAGACTGAGCACTGCCATTCCTTCACAATGCCCACCATCCATAGCATTATTGATTTCTTTCATCCAGGCACGTGCAGGCGGTGTAAGTACACACTTCTCGTTGTTGATACGCGAGCAGACTTCATCACCAAAGAGGCGGCGCATATCATTTGCACGCAGGTTTACTACGCCCGATTCATTGCCGTAATTCTCAAATGAAAAACCATCTCGGTTGATATCAAAGCCACTATCAGCAATAATTTGACCACGAGATGGCTGTACTTGCTCTGCAGGTTGCGATTCTTCAGCAGCATTCGACTCTGTTCCATCGCTCACACTTGATTCATCAACAGTTGAGTCAAGTACAACTGTGTCAGCACTACTGGTTTCAGAACTGCTAGTTTCTGTATCGCTGTTATCAGTGAATAGCACAATAACCAAGAGGATTGCCACTACCACAAGCACAGATGAACACGTCAGGCGACGTCCTTTCATCGGGCACCTCCATCTTTCTCCGGTATCAAATGAAACACTCTAATTGTACATGTTATTTAAACTATTTTGTAGGAAATTGTGTCGGTGTCGTATCTACATCCAGAATACGTGTGGGTTCTGCGGTATGTTCAGGTGTTGAATCTTTCCCGATGAAATCATCACCATCATTATCGTCTTCAACATCAGTACGTGTCGGTCGCACATGCTCGCCGCCGTTGTTGTTGCCACCGCCGTTGT
>JBKCGB010000156.1:0-10573 GCA_046303375.1 Roseiflexaceae bacterium | reverse complement strand
GGGGTATGCGGCCAGCGCCTGTGTCAGCATGGCCACGCGCTGGGATTCGGCGGCGTGTGGGGCCGGTTTGTGCGGTGGGGTGCGGTTGGGCACAAACAACACGCGGTCGATGTCGGCATGAGCCAGTGCCGTATGGGCGATGGCCAGATGTCCGTTGTGGATGGGGTCAAAGGTGCCGCCCAGGATGCCGGTGCGCATCAACGCCCCTCGCGTTCGCGCGCACCCGCCTGGATGAGCTCCCACACCAGCCAGATGACGTCCTGCTGATCGCTGGGGATGAGGTCGTCGATATAGGGGGTGACCAGCTCACCTACGTCGCCGCGGTTGAGCAAAAACGAGCTTTCGCCGAGGCGTTCGTAGATGCGGATGGCGAGTAGATCGACCAGCTCGTGCAAGTCGTCTGCCGAAAGGGCGCCACCCGTGGCATATTTGCGTCCACGTACCGGCATGGCTTATTCCTCGTCGTCGTCGTAGTGCGTCGCATGTGTGGGCTTGCGATGTACGGTATGCATGGTATCGGTCTGTTGCGCGATGCGTGGCATGTTGCGTGGTGCTCGCTCATCATCCTGTGGTGGGGTGACTTGGTCATCGGGCACGGCCAACGCCGTACTTTCGAGGCTTTCGGTGATATAGTCGAGCACGTCGCGTACTTCGGCGTTGTCTTCGAGCAGCCCATCAAAGGGCATGGCCACGCCACTGACGGTGCGCACCGTTTGGCCGACTTCACGGAGTGTATTGTCGATTCCTGCCACCAACGAGCGCATCACGGCGGCGAGTTCTTGGCGCTCTTGTACGGTCAGATTGGCAAAGCCGATCAGGGCCTTTTCTTGGGCACGCAGCAGGGTGGCGCGCAAAATCGCAATGTCGGCCTGGGTTTGCAGCTCGTAGCGCTTGACCAGATGCGCTTGGCGCACCTGCTCGACTAGCTCGTCTGACGAGACGGGTGTCCACAACAGTGCAGGGATGATGATAAAGCCGATGATGCCGATCAGCACCTGCTGGTAGACGAGTCCGGCGTCTGAGACGATGGGTTGGGCGGCCCACCAGCTCCACTGGATTTGGAACGAGTAGTAGATCAGGTACAAGGCAGCCCCGATGATGACGGGGTAGCCCCAGGTACGGGCATTGATTTTTTGTAAAAGCATGCCTGCTGGCGACCATGGAATGAGAAATGACACCAGACTCGGTGGCGCCAGCACCAGGATAGCGGTAAAGGCGATGGCCACGATGCGGTTGTCGGTGAGTTGCGATTGCACGCCCCACCAATAGGCGGCAGAGCCCCCCATGGAAATAAGGGCGAGGATGGCCAAGAGCGTTTTGGAGGTAAATTGCATCGCACCTGGACGGCGCCGTTGCCCACGTACCTGTTCAAGGAATTTGCTCGTCATAAAAAACTCCTCAGCCGACACTATGCAAATCATTTCACGCAACGAAATTACGGTGTTGGTACTATAGTATCACTAGCCAGCACGAATGCACGCACACTGGCCGCATAGCCGGCCTCGTTCATGCGGGTAATCAGTGCCCGCGAAATCGACGTCAACCCAAAATCCTGATTGATGGTGTAATCGACTTCATATGCTGACTGGTTATTTGACGCCAAGACGAGTTGTGCAGTTGCAAAAAAGTCCCCATTCAGGTAGCCGATTTCGAGCACTTGACCATTGCGTGGATCGAGCCATAACAGTGGGGTGGGTGCCAGTGTGGTAAAGCGTTGTGGTGTGTCATAGGCAGTGCGATTGCTCACGAATGCAGCCCAGCGCTCATCGCCTGTTGGGGTGGCTCTGATTATCGGCGTGATGACCACATCGACGACGAGTGCCGTCGTGGGGCTGGTTTCTGCTACGATAGTGGCATCCGCTTGTATCGGTACGGTGACGGTCGCTCCATCCACCGTATCTGGGATAGTAGTCTGTTGCAAATCACCAGCCATGGTGGGTTGGACGGTGTCTACGAGGCGTGTGCCACTCGGACGCGGCGTACGATTGTTGATTTGAATTGGTTGACCACAACCCGTAAGCACGAGTAGCACCACACCGATGCATACAAAGTACCCTAAGCGGCCATGGTAGTGCGTAGATGTTTTCAAAAGAAATATCCAATATGATGGGCATATATTACTGTTGATTCTATGTGGTTGCATCATGCTTGTCAAGGATGATTTACTTGACACCACACCGTATTCGGGCTATTCTAGACGATGGTATACGTGTGTGAATACAGACGGTGGTCATGTGTGGCATATCGCCAGCCGAGTAGTGCCGTTTGTAACTTATAGGAAGAGTACGTATGACAATAGACTCCAAGTCGGCATCCGCAGGCTCCCCATTCGCATCAGACGAGATAATGACATTTACCATCGCCGGCGAGTCGCAGAGTGTATTTGTGCGCCAGTTTGCAGAGCGCCTGCGTGACACGATTATCGCCAAAGGGCACATCTTTCGCGAGAATGCAATCGATGCTACGGGTGAAGTCAACGACGAAATGCCATTGCGCCTCGTACTCAACCGATGCGATGTCGATAGTCCACGTCCCGTCAAGCGCCGTGGCCAAGGCACCTTTGTGGCATCGATTTTTGAGGGAGCTGGCAACGAAGCAAGCGTGATGCATGCTGCGTATCCGTTGCTCGTGCGCTCGATTTCCAACCTCATCATCTACAACACGATCATCAACGGTGTGCGTGAGAGTCACTTCATCACCCCCGAACAGGGCCACTACGTGGTACGCCATACCGATGATTTGGCTGACACCTACCAGCGCTTGTACGAGCGGGTACAACCGCTCGCATGTAGCCACCTCGTCATCAACAACGACTTCGTGCCCAATCTGCCTGAATCGCTCTGGAAGGGTGAAGAGCCGATGTGGCAGATTTGTACGGCTGGTGTCAAGCTCGACCAAATGGGCTTGTTGCCGTCACCGACCCGCATCGAGGATTTTTTGACCGAAAACGACCTGCGCATGGTGCGCCGTCTCTACAATATTGGCGGTCTTAGCTACGGTAATTTGAGTGCTCGCGCCCACCACAACCCCGACTACTTCTGGATGTCGGCATCGGGTGTCGACAAAAGCAAGCTCAAAGATGTCGGTCGCGATGTGTTGCTGGTCACCGAATATGTGCCTGAGCAGTTGATGATCCGCCTCAGCGTCCCCAAAGACGTCGAGCCGCGTCGCGTATCGGTGGATGCCATCGAGCACTGGATGATCTACAAAGAGCACCCATCCGTGGGTGCGATTGTGCACATCCATGCCTGGTGGAGTGATCCCATCCCGTCGACGCAGGTCAACTACCCGTGTGGTACCTATGAAATCGCTGCTGAAGTCGCTGAACTGGTACGTCGTGCACCTGATCCGTCACGTGCGGTCATCGGCCTCAAAAATCACGGCTTGACGATTACTGGGCATTCGATTGATGAGATTTTCAAGCGCATCGAAGGCAAAATCGTTCCGCAAGTTCCGATGAATTAACGCATCACAGCGTGTAACGGCGGGGGTGACATCATGTCACCCCCGCCGTTTGTATCTGGTGCTCTACGACAGGTATTGTTGCAGACTGCGAATGGCTAAAAAGACGGAGAGGATGGTGAGTGCGAGCACCATCAGCGGAGCGTGCAATCCAAAGAGTCCAATCATAGATACAGCAGCCCCCAACCCGATACCAATCCCACATGCGACAATCATGGCTTGGCCACGTTTGTTGATGATGCGCAGGGTGAGTTGGGCGGTCAACCCGCCCGTGAGGAAGCCTCCGGCGAGGTAGAGCATGGGGCCAATAAACGGCACCGTAAGCAAAAATACCAGTGGAATGGGGATAAGCGCGGCCAAGCAAAAGCCAATGACGCCGCCAGCAAGCCAGTGTAGCCATGTGCTCCGATAGCGTTCAGGGATGCGTTTGTAGTAGCATTCACGACAGAGTTGCCCGACTTCGTTGGGGATGACACAACGTACGCACATGGGGCGATTACACCCCGTACAGCGCAATGTGGCTTCGAATTCACGATGCACTGGACACTCCATGGGTTCATGGGCAGCAGCAGCATGCGTCGCAATCGCAGCGTTGATTGCGTTGGTATCAATGCTATCCGTGGTATCGACCACCACGATTTTTTGCCCCGTGGTAATCAACCGCTCGACTTCGGCGCAGGCAGATTGGACGCGCGTATCATCGGGTGCTACCTGCAGCGCATGCGCCAGAATTCGTTTGCGTTCGCTCACGATTGAAACCAACTGCGCAAGTCCCAACAATGATTCCACATCGTCGGGGTTTTGGGCGAGTACGGCGCGGTAGTAGTTGCGGGCTGCTACCGTATCGCCTCGTTGTGCTGCTTTGACTGCTGCGTCACGGAGGAGGTGTTGCATCGTCGGTTGTGCCATATGTCCACAGTCCTAGAGCGGCATAATCCGCTGCATAAAGCGTAGTTTATCTTGTGTTTGGAAACTCCCCCCGCCTTCGTGGCGGTTGTAGGGCCACACACTTATTTCCTTGGCACCATGCCATGCGTTGTAGGCGGCATACACGGTAGATGGCGGGCAGATGTCGTCCATTAATCCCACCGAAAAGAGTGCATGCGCTTGGGCACGTTTGGCAAAGTTGACTCCATCGAAGTAACTCAGCGTCTCAAACACGGTATTTACCGCATCACGATGTGTCTTGAGATAGCGACTAATTTCGTGGTACGGATCTGAATCCGTGATTTCGGTGGCGCGGCGATAGTGGCACAAAAACGGCACATCAGGCATTGCCGCTACCACATCTGGCACGAGTCCTGCTGCCGCAATCGCGATCCCACCCCCTTGGCTGCCACCCGTGACCACGATTTTGCTGGCATCGACAGCAGTGTGGCTCCGTGCTGTTTCAATAGCACGGACTGCATCACAAAAGACACGACGATAGTAGTAGGTCTCTTTGTTGCGGATACCGCGTGTCATAAATCCCGGGTGATGTGGATTGCTGCCTTCGGGCTCGGGGTCGGGGGTGTCACCCTTGGACCATGCGCTCCCTTGGCCGCGGGTATCCATGACGAGGTGCGCATACCCTTGGCTGCTCCAGAGCAACCAGTCATTGGGGAAACTGCGACCACCACCATAGCCGATGTATTCGACCACACACGGTAGTGCGCCACTGCGCTGGCGTGGCAAGAGCAACCAGCCTTTGACTGTCTGTCCACCCCAGCCAGCAAAGCTCACATCAAAGACTTCTACGGTGCGATAACTGCCCGTATACGCGGTGAATTGTGCGTTGAGGGCATGGCGGCGTGTGTCGCTGAGACTTGCCTGCCAAAAGGCATCGAAATCATGCGGTTGGGCGACGTCGGGTCGGTACTGCTCGAGTTGTGCTTGTGGCATGTCAAACAAGGCCATGGTGATGCTCCTTTGCAACGACGATACTGCCTATTGTAGATGAATACACGGTCTCAATGGCAGCTACCCAAATGAATATTTGGTGACGATACATGAATTGATATCGTGACGCCATGCGATTTCGCTAGGCAGCCACCCGAGTGCCGTGAATTGTGCAACTTGTGGCACGTGTGGTAGCGCAGCGAGCACGTGTGCCACCGGCACTTCGTAGAATCCCATGTGCTGCCAGAATTCCCCGGCGTCTGTGCTAAAGCAGTAGACGCAATGGATGCTCTGTTGTTGTGCTGCTGCGATGAGTGCGGTGGTGAGTTGCCGCCCTAGCCCGTGACCACGCGCATCGCGCGCGACAATCGCACTCCGTAGCAACCATGCATCGCCTCCCTGCTCAGCCCCAATCGTTGCTACTACGGCAGCTTGGCTATCTGTGGCAACCCACCAACGACACGTTGGGGCAAATATGGGGGGCACCATCTGATAGTGGGTAATCAAATCGGTGATGGAGGCATGGTCGGATGCGGTAGCAACACGAATGGTGTACATGGCGAGTTACGGCATCTTTCCTGCAGGGAGCGTTAATGTGTCGCTGTCGAGCAAAATTGTATATGGCCCATCATTGATGAGCGATACCTGCATTTCGGCTCCGAAGCGCCCTGTTGCCACCGTCACGCCAGCCTCACGCAAAAATGCCCCCATGGCATCCACCAGTGGAGCTGCATCCGCAGGGGCGGCGGCGTGTGCATACCCGGGGCGGCGCCCACGACTCACGTCGGCATACAGCGTGAATTGTGATACGAGTAGCACTGCACCACCATGTTCTTGCAGTGAAATGTTTGGTTTGCCGCTGGCATCATCAAAGATTCGCAAATCGAGAATTTTGCGGCCTATTTGCGCGATTTGTGCATGCCCGTCACCACGGCCAATCCCCAAGAGCACCACCATCCCGTGGTGAATATGCCCGACGACGTCGCCATGCACGCTCACACTTGCTTGCGTTACCCGCTGAATGACTGCACGCATCATGTAACCCTATACTTTTAGTCTGCGTCTGATTTGGCGGTGCGACGTGGCGCCGGACCAAGGGCGGCATCGATGGCATCATATACTGAGCGCGCCTGGATGATTTGCATGCCGTC
Source organism: Roseiflexaceae bacterium (assembly GCA_046303375.1). Classification (GTDB taxonomy): domain Bacteria; phylum Chloroflexota; class Chloroflexia; order Chloroflexales; family Roseiflexaceae; genus UBA965. The sequence goes on along the minus strand of JBKCGB010000156.1, from coordinate 4,082 downwards.
GATGTGTACCGGTGATTGCAATGGTGGACACACCGCCTTGGTAAAGCCGAGCTTAGCAGCTTCGCCGAGGCGTCGCTCGAGTTGACTCACATTGCGCAATTCGCCGCTCAGCCCGATTTCACCAATCAACACCATGTCGTTGGCCACACGCTGATTGCGAAACGATGATGCAATGGTGGTTGCAACAGCCAAATCTGCGGCCGGCTCGCCGATTTTGAGTCCACCCACAATATTGACGTAGACGTCCTGGTTAAAGAGGGGCAAGCCGACGCGCTTGCCGAGGACCGCCAGCAACATCTGCAACCGATTGATGTCAAAGCCATTGACGGTACGGCGTGGTTGCGGATTGGCCGTGTTGGATGTCAATCCCTGGATTTCCACCAAAATCGGCCGCGTGCCCTCGAGGGTGACTGCGACCGCCGATCCCGGCGTGTTGGCAGAGCGTTCTGCCAAAAACACCTGTGATGGATTGGCGATTTCTTGCAGCCCACTACTCGTCATCTCAAAAATCCCCACTTCATCGGTCGAACCAAAGCGGTTTTTGACACCACGGAGCATGCGGTACTGATGAAAGCGCTCACCCTCGAGGTAGAGCACCACATCCACGATATGCTCGAGCATACGTGGGCCCGCAATGGCACCTTCTTTGGTGACATGGCCAACGATGATAATCGGGATATTGAGCTCTTTGGCGACGCGCAACAAGCGCAATGCGCCTTCACGCACTTGCCCCACAGAGCCAGCAGCAGCCGTGAGTTCTTCGAGGTAGACAGTTTGAATGGAGTCAACGATTACCAGCCCAGGGCGTTGGGCGTCGATGTGACTAATGGCAGTCTCGAGGTGTGTTTCAGACGAAATCCACAGCCGTTCGGGATTGAGTCCCATGCGGTCGGCGCGCAGTTTGATTTGCTGGGCGGATTCTTCGGCCGAAATATACAATGCCTCACCCACGTTGGCGGCGAAGTGGGCCGCACTCTGGAGTAGCAAACTCGATTTGCCGATGCCCGGCTCGCCACCAATAAGGACGAGACTCCCCGGCACTAGCCCACCCCCGAGGACGCGGGCGAATTCTTGGTAGAGCACCGGTAACCGCGACACCCCACCGCTTGGGATGGCATTGAGCGGTGTGGGTGCGCCACCACCGCTCACCACAACAGAGCGACGTGTGCTACTTGGCGCATCACGTCGCTCGATTTGTTCGACCAGCGTGCCCCAACCACCACAGTTGGGGCAGCGGCCCATTTCGCGGGCTTGATGTGCGCCGCATTGTTGACAGACAAAGACGGTGCGTGTTTTGGCCATGAGCGTTATCTACTAGGCCAGCGAATCAACAACTGGCTCTGGTGCGTGTTGCGGGCTGAGTCGCAAATATGACTCACCGTTATCGAGCGTAGCCACATCGACTATGATCGTATCGCCGGCCACAAAGCGCCCGTCGAGTACTCCCTCTGACAAGGGGTCCTCGATGAGGTTGGTGATGATACGGCGCAATGGGCGTGCGCCAAACGCCGGGTCATAGCCACGCTTGGCCAACAGATCGCAGGCTTCGTCGGTCACGTCGAGCACCAAGCGGTGCTCGTTGAGTTGCACTTGGACCCGCTTGAGCATGTAGCGTGTGATTTGGCGAATTTCTTCGTTGGTCAGCGCATGGAAGATGATGGTTGCATCCAGCCGGTTGAGAAATTCGGGGCGGAAGACTTGGCGCAGCGCGTCGTTGACGCGATTACGCAGGTCTTTGTTGGCGATTTCACCGTCTTTACCGATAAAGCCGATACGCGATGCCCCACGAATCTGCTCGGTACCCACGTTGGATGTCATGATGATAATGGTATTGCGGAAGTCGACACGTCGCCCTTTGCCATCGGTCAGATAGCCGTCTTCGAGTACCTGCAACAACATGTTGTAAGTGTCGGGGTGGGCTTTTTCGATTTCGTCGAAAAGTACCACCGAATACGGCTTGCGGCGCACCGCGTCGGTCAATTGCCCGCCATCACCGTAGCCCACGTATCCCGGGGGTGACCCGACCAAGCGTGACGCGGTGTGGCGCTCTTGGAATTCCGACATGTCGATTTTGATGAGGTGTTCTTCGGAGCCAAACATGAACTCCGCTAACGCCTTGGCCAATTCGGTTTTGCCGACACCGGTTGGTCCCAGGAAGATAAAGCTGCCAATTGGGCGGCGTGGGTCTTTGAGACCGGCACGTGCACGGCGTACCGCTTTGGAAATCGTGACTACGGCTTCGCTCTGGCCGATGACGCGTGAGTGGAGCACTTCTTCCATTTTGAGTAGCCGCACTGTTTCATCACCGGTGAGGCGAGTCACTGGAATACCCGTCCACATTGCAACAACTGCGGCGATGTCCTCTTCGGTGACATAGGGTGCTGCAGCCTGACTCGAGCCCTCGGCCATGCCGTGGTCGCGTTCGAGTTGTGCCACCCGTTGTTTCATCACCTCATGTCGCTCACGCAGCGTTTCGACGAGTTCATGCTGCGACTGTGCCTCTGCGGCCTCGATTTCGTTGGCAATGGCTTCGAGCCCGCGTAACGCATCGCGCAATACCGACGGCGTCGAACTGCGTGTCATGCGTACCCGTGCTGATGCTTCGTCGATGAGGTCAATGGCTTTGTCGGGCAAAAAGCGGTCAGGCACATAGCGCGATGACAGGTACGCCGCCGCCTGTATGGCCTCATCACTAATCTGGAGCTGGTGGAAATCCTCGTAGCGTGATTTGATGCCACGCAAAATCTGCACCGTGTCTTCTTCGTTGGGTTGGTCGACCGTCACTGGCTGGAAGCGGCGCTCAAGTGCTGCATCGCGCTCAATGTATTTGCGGTATTCGTCGAGTGTGGTGGCGCCGATGGTCTGCAGTTCGCCACGTGACAAGGCTGGTTTGAGGATGTTGGCGGCATCGAGGGTGCCTTCGGCACCACCGGCACCGATAATCGTGTGGAACTCGTCGATGAACAGAATACAACGCGTTTCCTTGATTTCGTCGACGACTTTTTTGAGGCGCTCTTCGAATTGCCCACGATACTTGGTGCCAGCCACAAGTGCCCCCATGTCCAGTGACACCACGCGTTTGCCACGCAAACTATCGGGTACTTCGCCGGCCACAATGCGTTGGGCCAGACCTTCGACAATCGCCGTTTTGCCTACACCTGGCTCACCAATGAGCGCCGGGTTGTTTTTGGTGCGACGTGACAAAATCTGAATGACACGGTCGATTTCACGACTACGCCCAATCACCGGGTCGAGTCGCCCACCTTCGGCCATTTCAGTCAGGTCAGTGCCGAGCGCATCGAGATATGGTGTTTTGCCTTTGCTGGCTTGCGAGCCACTCGTGCTACTACTCCCCCCTGCCGCAGCCCCACCACTCGTGCTTGCACGCTCTGGCGGAGTAGGTGTTGATCCACTGCTGCCGCCCGTGGCACTCCCCGCATTGCCACCTTGACGCAGGACACGCATCACACTCGTTTTGATCTGTTCGAGTGATACACCGAGCATATCGAGTACGCCGGTTGCGACTCCTTCGCCGTTACGAATCAACCCAAGCAATAAATGCTCGGTACCGATGTAGTTGTGATTGAGCCGCTTGGCTTCGTCAATGGCATACGAAATAACACTTTTGGCTCGTGCAGAGAGCTCTTTATCGGGGCGTGATTCGCCTTCGCCCACCCCAACTATAAACTCTACTGAATGACGTGCTTGCGCAAGTTGCACACCCAAATCCTCGAGCACACGTGCAGCCACGCCCTCACCCTCACGAATGAGTCCGAGCAGGATGTGTTCAGTACCAACATAGGAGTGGTTGAGCGCACGTGCTTCTTCGGTGGCGTAGTGCAAGACCTGTTTGGCTCGCTTGGTAAATTTATCGTAGGCACTCGACATAACAACTACTCCCGTCACTATTCACCGAAGTGAACAGCGCTATGATTCATCAGCCGTCTCACTGTCAGGCTCTAATTTCAAACTGAGCCCAATGCGTCGGCGCCCAGATTCAACCCGTACAATCCGCACCGTCACCGTGTTCCCCACACTCAGGTCGGGTCGAAGCTCTGCAGGGGTATTATTGAGCTCCGAAA
>JBKCGB010000155.1:0-3954 GCA_046303375.1 Roseiflexaceae bacterium | reverse complement strand
CACAATGATGTCGCATTGTCGTCTGCATTGTTCGACGAAAAACACGCTTCCACGACCACTTGCCCATTCAAGAACTCATGGAATCGGTCAACACCTGTATCGAGCACTGCCACCAACTGCCCAGTGCCACCATTGCCACCCTCGTTGGTGGCACGCGAGTGTATCAAATCGGTACTTTCTGCCAAATCGGGGGCGTGCAGTGTATCCTCATATATCGCTGTTACATCAGGTGCTGTGGCTAATCGTGGTAAATCCGCCGATGCCACTGTGGCGACCACCATCGGCAAAATCGTCAATTCACGATGCACAACCTTGAGTAACGTGATATTGCGTTGCACATAGACACGCACATCACGGGCCACTTGCGCACGCCGAGATGCTATTTCGCGTGTTTGCATGCCGTCATGCTCAAAACCCAATGGATTCTTGAGTGCAATAATCACACGGACTTTACTTTTGCTGGTTGCTGATGGCACCACTATCGGCGCCGTTGGCTGGACTTGTGCCTGTGCGCTCATTGGCCAACTGGCATACAGCACCGCCACGATAAGTATCCACAACAATGATTGATGTGTGCGCATGGCAAACCTCAACTTCATAAACCATATGCATGTAACGTGATTGTCTGCATTGTACGCTGTTGTATGCTGAATGTCTATACTTTTAAACACAGGCTTTACCTGATTACATATCATTTTAGTCGCAGCACACCCGTATGCACGCTACTTTTCTGTAGTATGCACCCGAAGCTGATGCACCACCATATCACGCTGTGCCTGCACCACAAGTGCACCCGTACACAGATAGATACTAGCGAGGATGGCGCCTACACATAGCACATGCCAGGCGTTCCAGTCACTCCCCTCAGGCAATTGCCAGAGGGTGACCAACGCATATAGACCGATACTTCCACACACCAGCGCCATCACATAACGCACCCAGACAACCACTGTCAAGCGCTGCACATGCGCCCAGAGCAGGTTGTCATCGACGCGTTGCAAGTGTGCCAGAGCGATCCCATCTGGGGCCGATGGGGCACGAAACATGGTGATGTACTCGTCGTCAATGCGGGTGGATGATGCGCGTAGCTCCCCCACAACACGCGTGCTATGCGATGGTGATTGTACCTGCACATTATGCAGTGACGTTGCACAGTTGCCACAATACGGCGCATCCGCCGGCCATTGGCTACCACAACTCGGACACTGTTTGGTTGCAGTCATCTCCCTCTCCTTCGTATCGCATGCACGTTGTCTCCCATCGTACCACAGCATGAGAGCGCATCGACTGCACGTTGTATAATATGCGCACATCCTTTTTGTGTGAGACGAGGAACCTTCATGGCCGAATACGATATTGCTGATGTGTCACTTGCAGATGCGGGGCGCAAACGCATTGACTGGAATGAAAGTGACATGCCGGTACTGCTGGGTATCCGCGAGCGCTTTCGCCGTGAACGCCCCCTCAAAGGGATGCGTCTCTCTGTCTGTTTGCATATAACCGCCAAAACAGCAGCCCTCGTACGTACCTTGGCTGCCGGTGGCGCAGATGTGGTGCTAGTCGCATCTAATCCCCTCTCTACGCAAGATGATGTGGCTGCATCACTCGTGGTCAACGATGAAATTCCTGTTTTTGGTATGCGTGGTGAATCACTCGAAACATTCCGCTCGCACATCAACGTGGCCCTCGATATGAAACCGCACGTACTATGTGACGATGGTGCTGATCTGACCAGCAATCTGCTCCAGCGTGGTATTAATGCTACGCAGTTACCGATTGGTGCCACCGAAGAAACAACCGCTGGAGTGAAGCGCTTCAAAGCGATGGAAGCACAAGGCGTGCTCCCGTTCCCCGTCATTGCGGTCAACGAAAGCCGTACCAAGCATATGTTTGACAACCGCTATGGCACCGGTCAAAGTGCCATTGATGGCATCATTCGGGCTACCAATCTCCTCCTCGCTGGACGCACAGTGGTCGTCGCTGGCTATGGCTGGTGTGGGCGCGGTGTAGCATCACGGGCGGCTGGTCTAGGTGCCAAAGTGATTGTCACAGAAGTAAACCCTGTCAAGGCGCTCGAAGCCGCCATGGACGGATTCCGCGTGCTACCAATGGCCGATGCCGTGCGTGAGGCAGATGTGATTATCGCAGTGACCGGCAATCGCACCGTGGTCAGCGACGCTGAATTTGCTGACCTCAAGGATGGTGCGATACTCGCTAATGCAGGTCACTTTAATGTGGAGATAGACGTGGCTGCCCTCGAACGCCTTGCCACAGACAAATCGCAACCACGCACCCATGTCACCACCTACCATATGCCCGACGGCAAACGCTTCAACCTCGTCGGCGAAGGGCGGCTCGTCAACTTGGTCGCCGGCGAGGGGCACCCACCCGCAGTGATGGATATGTCGTTTGCCAATCAGGCGCTGGCATCTGAGCTCCTCGCCCGCACAGCTGGCTCTATGCCCCACATCGTGCATCGCCTGCCCGACAGCGTAGACATCATGATTGCATCGCTCAAACTCAAGGCGATGGGAATTACGCTCGATACCCTGAGTGAAGCCCAACAGCACTATCTCAATAGCTGGCAAGAGGGGACGTAAATCCAACAGGGCGTGGTAGTGTGTACCAACGCACTTCCTTTTTTCATAGCACACGAGGACTCCATGCATCAGCAATGGCTGGCACAACTCCCCAAAGTCGAGCTCCACGTGCACCTCGAAGGTGCCATCCCGCTCGACACGTTATGGCAACTGATGGTACAGTACGGCGGCGATGCCAGTGTGCCTACACCAGCGGCACTCGCCCAAAAGTTCACCTACAGCGATTTTCCACACTTCATCCAAACCTGGGTCTGGAAAAACACCTTCATCCGCACACCAGCCGACTTCACCACAATTGCGACTGCTGTGGCCCGCGATTGGGCAGCACAACAGCTCCATTATGTGGAAGCTCATTATTCACCAACCGACTTTGCACGCCACGGGCTAGCCATCGGCGACATCACACGTGCCATCCGCACCGGGCTCGATCAAGTCCCCGCCATCCGCGTACAACTCATCGCCGACGTCGTGCGTGATTCGAGCGTGGCACAGGCCATGCATACGCTCGAATCCGTGGCTGAACTCAAAGAATATGGCGTGGTAGGCATCGGGTTAGGCGGCTCGGAGCAATCACACCCCCCCGAAAAGTTCACGTCAGTCTTTGCTCGTGCGCGGCAGCTCGGGATGCGCACATCGGTGCATGCCGGTGAAGCAGCGGGGGCCCAGAGTGTGTGGGGGGCGATTAATACACTCAAAGCAGAGCGCATCGGGCATGCTACCCGCGCCGTGGAAGATCGCACATTACTCGACTATTTCGTCAAAAGCCGAATCCCACTTGAATGTAACCCTATTTCGAATGTGCGTACTGGAGTTGTCACCAGTGTGGCATCACATCCAGTAGGGGATTTTATCGCCCGCGGGATGCACGTCTCCATCAACACTGATGACCCCAAAATGTTCAATAACACGCTGGTGGATGAATATGCGGCCTTGATGCATCATTTTGCGCTACAACCAGCGGATATTTGTTATTTGATCGACAATGCCATTGATGCGGCATTTTTAACAGATATTGAAAAAAATCAGCTCCGCCAGCAATTTCATGCGGATGTGGCGTGGGTTCGCAGTTGATACGACGTTGACATGTTCGCCCATCAACGTTAATCACGATATCACACAATAATCCATGGATGTTCACACATGCCATCTACCATTCCGTATGTAGTAAAAAGAACTACAAATGGTACAGATTCCTCTTAGTGAAGGAGCATGTTTTGAGCAAGCACGACATTTTAGCCCGTCGCCGATTCCTCCAGCTCAGCGCAGCCCTAGGCGCAGGTGCAGTAATGGCGGCTTGTGGTGTATCCACCACAAGCACACCCACTGCAGAGCCAACTACAACCCCCGAAGCCAC
>JBKCGB010000154.1:0-2431 GCA_046303375.1 Roseiflexaceae bacterium | reverse complement strand
CGTCACTGACCCGCTCGCAAACACCGACACGCAGCTTGACGCCGTCGCGCACACTGAGCCGCACCCGCACGCCGTCGCTCAGTCGTACGCGCACCCCATCACGCACCAAGTTCCCCACCTGGACGCATACACCGTAAGTGTGAGCGCTGTGCGCTCACCTGAACTCATACACCAGTGGCAACTAACACTGTCACTGGTGTATTTATACGGTATTGCAGGCTGTGTATGGAATTTACATTACATTTACGTGGTTTTTATTTAAATGGATTGACGACAAAATGCATACATTGTATAGTGTGACTTGGTTGTATACGGAATATGTGTGATTTTTTGCGTTGTGGTGTCAATATATTGGTGTTAACCTATACAATATAGCTACATCAGTGATGCATAAATCTTGGTGACCGGTGCTATGGCACAGGTGGTGAACAGGAACGTTGATGCGTCATCGATTACCAGTTGTGGTGTTCATCAGTATTATCGTCATCTTGAGTAGCATCATTGTAGTGGCATCCGCACGACGGATGTCTTTTTTGCCGACGCAACTCGATCGGATGATTACACAGCCTCAGGTTGTCCCGACAACGAGCAACCCGACAATTAGCATTGCCAATGGTGGATTGCGCACCATGGCAAATACATCGTTTGAAAATACGGATTCATCGTGTGGTGTTGCGTTGAATACGTGGGCATACATCCGCATGGACCATATGCGTGGTTGGAAGACGGCACACCCTGCGGTGCAAGAAAAATGCAATGCAGGAACATCCTTTGGGACAGTAGCACGAGTTATTGAGCTCAACTACTACACCACCCCACCCGATGGGACCAAATATGCCTCACTGAATGCGGATGTTGCATCGTTTCTCTACCAAACACTGTGTGTTGAGAATGGCGATAGTTTTGATTTCCAGTTCTACCATAATGTCGGTGGCTCAAGTCGTACCGATATCGCTTCTTTTCGCCTCGGGATTCCATCTGGACTTCCATCCGGTTCAGTCGCCGCAGACATCTACGATCGTGAAGTTTTGCGTGCGAGTACAACGGTGGGTGGTACCCAATTTGCAGCCACATCTGCAGTCATTGCCCAACAGAGTACAGACAACTCTAATTCATCAGCGACCATTGTCAGTGGCTGGGGCGTCTACGGCGCACGCCACAAGCTTCCCAACACGGGCTGGTCTGGACTACGCAACATCGGCTTTTTCGGCATTCAGTCAGTGTGTCCGGGGTGTGGGAATCTCCTCGACAAAATCACCCTCGGTTTGGTGCCATTCATCGACCTCGGCTCATCACGTGATCGTACCGCCCTCGAAGGCGCCAGTGCTACTGCACTGAATGTGCGTGTCAATGGACGTGTCACCAGTGGCACCAAAATCGCCATCCGGCGTAAACTGGATAATCCGGGACCAGCCACCAGTGATACAGACTTCACCCTCGGCACACCGACAGCTGGTATCTACGGAAATGCCACAGTCACCCATACCGCTGGGAGTGATTTGTGGTTGATTACGATTCCACCAGGCGACTATGATGGTGGACTTTATCCTGGCAACAATGTGGGAGGGCTCACTATCCCGATTACCTTCCTCACCGATAGTGCCAGCGAAGGTACCGAGTGGGCATGGTTTGAACTCGCCCGCCCCACCAAAGATGGCTCGAGTCCCTACTTTAGTAGCGACTACAGCACCGTTACGGGTGAATGGGCATTCTCTGATCCCACTTGTGATGGCTCGTTCAAAAGTGATGGCGTCGTCTACTCGATTACCGAAAACGCTGACACACCCACCCCGACCAACTCACGTACTGCCACTGGCACGCGTACCAATACACCGACGCGTACCTATACCAATACTACAACCAATACACCCACCCGTACGGCAACAAGTACGCCGAGCAATACGCCCACAATGACCAATTCACGGACCAATACACCGTCTAACACGCCATCCAACACACCAACCAATACCTTTACGCCGACCGATACAGCGACGGCCACTGATACGCCCACACCCACCAATACCCCAACGGCTACGTTTACGCGCACTATTACGCCCTCACCGGGTCCATTTGCGCAAGTCAAAGCAGCCATCGGTGACCTGTTTGTGCTGGGTCTGCTGCAAAACGGGACACTGGTCTCGTGGGGCATCAGCGAGCCAGGCATCAACCAATCCGTGATTCCTGCGCCGTTACGTGCGCTCCTCTTCAAAGATATTGCGGCCTCGGTCGCCAACGGCTTTGCCTTGACCGAAGACGGCAACCTCTACACCTGGGGGGAGAATCTCTACGGCGAGGGCAACATCCCTGTCTCTGCACAAACCAACATCAAAGCCATCGGTGCCGGAGCTCGCTTTGCCTTTGCTATCCGCAACGATCTCACCGTGGTGGCCTGGGGGCGCAACGAGTGGGGCCAGGCGACGGTGCCCGCCAC
>JBKCGB010000153.1:0-2740 GCA_046303375.1 Roseiflexaceae bacterium | reverse complement strand
GGCCAATGCGCAGATGTTTGCCGTGTTGCAAACGTTGCCTGATGCCGTGTTGGAGTATAGTGAGCCGGGTAATCCGTGGAATGTGGTGATGATTGTCCAGCACATGGCCGGTTCGGCAACGGCATATGCGCGCTTGCTCGATGAAACCTATCAACCTGCATGGATTGAGCGCCCAACCACTAGTGCCGCATGTGCGCTGGTGGCCGTAGCCTGTGCAGCCGCCGATGCACGCCTGTATGGCGCAGCGCACACACCACACGGTGAGGTGGTGCGCCAAGATAATCCAGCACTGACGCGGGCGCGTACCACGGTGCTGGCGCAGGCCATCCACCATGCGACGGAGCATCGTGCCCAAATTGCTGGGGCGCTGGTGGCCAATGGTGTGACGGCACTCAGCCTCGATGATCTCGATGTATGGGCATTTGGTGATGCAGAAGGCTTAGGGGCGTAGTAGATGCAGCGTAGTTCATGTGCCAAACACCGCTGGTAGCATGGGTGCACGCATGCGTGTGATCGTCAATACCCCCTTAGACCAGCGATATTGACTGATGGAGTGGGATTTGGTATACACTCTAATTCTCTACCAATAACACCAGATTGCTACATTATTCGCATATGTTGTCAGTATGTGTTAAGATTAATGTCTTATATCTTCAATGTGTGTAGATATAAAACTGACGTTGATTTACTTCAAAGGAGTAGTCCCATGGACCAAGGTACCATCAAAAGAATAACAGACAAAGGGTTTGGGTTTATTGCGAACGAAAATGGAAATGATTTGTTTTTCCATATGAGTAATGTGGAAGGCTGTCATTTTGAAGATTTGCGTGAAGGGCAAAAAGTCACCTACAACGTCGGCAGTGGCCCGAAAGGCCCGCGTGCCGAGAATGTACGACCTGCATAAGGTTGTGCGAAACGCGCACATGTCAGCGGGCGCAAGGTAATTCAATATTCATCGGCACTCCACTACGCATGCTTCATTGCATGCGTAGTGTCTTTTATTTGTGGCCAATGCATGCACGCATGTACCTATAGTTAAATGCTTGCATGGTTTGTACAGGAGAATGCCCATGGGTACAGGCACGGTTACCGGCTATTCCAAGACTACATGATGTGTCACACCCAGGCACTCCACAACGCCTCAGCGAAACGCCCGTCGTACCGCATCCATGAACTCCATCACGTGGTCGGCGCGCACGACGTACGCCGAAAAGTGGCACAAATTGCACATGTGATGGCGACGACACCGGCGTAGCAACGTTCAGGATGCTGCCTGTCGCCACGAGAATGCCCCACGATTGCACGAGAATGGGTGTTGTGACAGAGGGGGAAATGACGGGGGCAGATACTCCTGCCCATGCAGGCAACGTTGCCTTCGTTCATTGTGTCGAATTTGCCAAGTACTTCACAAAAAACGTCTTCGTCAGCTGGGGATTGCGTGCATTCACCCGCACAAACTCCACTTGATAGCCACATTTCACATAAAAGTCGGGCGCCTGAAAGGCATTGGTGACCAGATTGATGTTGTGGTAGCCCGTACCCGCATATTTTTCCTCGAGGCGCTGGAGTAGTTGTCGCCCGTAGCCGCGCCGGCGGATGTGCGCCGCCACCCACAAATCTTCGACATAAATCTCCGCATATGCGGTATAGGCCTGGAGCGCACCACACAGCACTCCGTGGTCGTCGTGGAGGACGAGCGCAAAGCGCCGGAAGTTGATTTTGATGCCGTGTGACCGCTCGTATGTGCTCTGCCCGGCAGAGACCACGGCTTGGTCTGCGTCACTGAGCGCATCATGTTGGATGGTAATGTGCAATGTGCTACCTCCCTGTGAAAATATGGTCGAGTTGGGACACGTGATGGTGCCCTCCTTCTCAATTCTTTACACACACAAATACTGGGTGTGCAGGATGCGCTATCCCGGCGACCTCATGCACAACAAAGCCGGACGTACGAAGCGTTTCACACCACACATCATGCGTAAAAAGCCCGAGGGTGGAGTAATCGTGCACGACGCGTAGGAGGCCGTGTTCGCGGATGAGGTAAATCATCGTGCCTTCGAATGTGTCGTCGTGTGGGTCAGGATCGTAGTTGTTTTCCATAAACACCACATCCAGGTGTGCCGGTTTGTGGCGTGCTACTGCGTGCGAGATGCGGGTTTCGTTTTGCTGAAATGTTTCGACCAAATAATCGGGTGCTACCACCATGACCCCCCCATCTGCGAGATGTGCGTAGGCGGTGTCAAAGACACGCGCCAAATCAGCACGACTGGTCATGTAGGTGATGGCGTCGTCAATGAGTACTGCATCAAATGTCTGAGCGAGTCGGCAGGTACGCATGTCGGCTTGTACTACGGTGCAACTCGGATTCAGCTGGCGTGCCAAATCGAGCATGGCTGCGCTGATATCTACACCGGTTACGGTGTAGTGCTTCTGCAAGTTACTCATATTCTTGCCGCCGCCGCACCCCAGATTGAGCAGGGTGTGCAACTCGCGACGAGCGTGCGCAGTCATCAGCTGGTGCACCATGGCGCACCATTCAGCGTATTCACCATCAGCATCACCCCAGAGCGGCCAAAGCCACGCATAATCGCTGTAGAGATGTAGGGTGTGGTGATCGGTGGTCATGACACGCTCCAATCGGTCTGTTACTGGTGGTGCAGTAGGGCGGCATAGATATGGTCAACGATGCTCATGGCACAAACTGGCATGTTGGAGCACGACAAGAGGATGTGTTGTGGAT
>JBKCGB010000152.1:0-2980 GCA_046303375.1 Roseiflexaceae bacterium | reverse complement strand
CCATTCGGTGGTGGCCGTACGCACCGCATAGGCCGTCTGTGTCAGCTCGCGAGCGGCGGTGCGGGTGAGTGCCATCACGGCCGTATTGGTGGGATTGACGATTTCGGCAGTTTGGGTGCGCCCCATCATAGCCGTAGCACTGCGGTCGGCAATATTTGTTTGGGTGATAGCGACAACCACCGTACGGGTCATGTAGTAATTTGCTGTATCTGTTTGGCGTTGCGCGGCGGTTGCGGTGCGTTGCCCTTCAGTGGTCGCAGTACGGATGGTGTTGGCCGTTTGCGTGAGTTCGCTGGCGGCGGTGCGGGTGAGTGCCATCACGGCCGTATTGGTGGGATTGACGATTGCTGCGGTCTGCGTGCGTCCCGCCACTGTGGTCGCATTGCGGTCTACGATGGCAGTTTGTGTCAATGCCATCACGGCTGTCCGCGTAGTATATGCAACCGCCGTATCAGTTTGGCGCTGAATGGCCGTACTGGTGCGTTGTAGCGCACTTGTCTCTGTGCGTTGTACAGCCACTGTCTGGGTATTTGCCATGGCCGCCGTACGCGTATTCTGGGCAATAGCCGTGCGCGTCAGGTTGCTGACGACGGTGGCCGTCTGTTGGGCTGCCACGGTGGCCGTGCGTTGGGCTGCCACAGTGACCGTACGCTCGAGTGCACTGGTTTGTGTCAGCTGGGCTACCACGGTTTGGGTTTGGCGTATCAACGCGGTTTGGGTTTGGCGTGCTGCACTCGTTGCCGTACTCACGCCACCAATGGTCTGAGTAATCTGGGCGAGTGCCGTCTGTGTCGGGGCGGCATTCATTGTGGCGGTGAGTTGGGCATTGCGGGTTGCCGCAATCTGCATCGTCTGTGTTGCCATAGTATCTGGGTCAAGTGCTTGTGTGACTGCAGCGTTCACGTCAATGCGTGGTAGCGCAAGCTGAATGGTGGCATCTCTATTGGCGTCGACTGCGGCGCCGCTACTACGAAACCACTGCAGAATATCGCTAACTGAAGCACTCGGGTGAATACTTTTGAGGATGGCCCAGGCACCTGCCACATGTGGTGTTGCCATTGAGGTACCTGAGCTACGTGAAAACTGATTAATCGGATAGGCGTACGATGAGTAGATACTGAGTCCTGGTGCGAGCAGGTCGAGTACGCGATCACCATTAGCATTGAGATCATTTTGCTCGGGAGCCGGTGCATTTGAAAACGAGGCAACTGTGTCGGGGGTATACCCGAGTTTGTTGCTCGCACTTGCGCCCACAGTGATTGCACTTGAGACACACCCAGGTGCTGATACCCCACCGGTTGCACCATTGTTGCCACTGGCAATTACCGTGGCGACGCCAATTGAGCGTAGCATGTCGATGGGTTGTTTGATGGCATTGCCATCACATGCACCAGCATAGATGCCCCCACCGAGGCTCATGTTGACTGCTGCCAGTGTCCCCCATGTAGGTGTCGTCGCATTGTTGTAGAGCCAGTCCAGCGCTGCAATTTGATCGGATGTCCATGACAGCACACAATCCATGCCGCCACCGCAATACGAAGCAGGAAAGCGCGAGAATATTTTGATAGCAATAATTTTGCTCCCTGGAGCCACCCCATGGACTTCACTCGTATGACTATTGCCGAGACTATCGTTCCACGTATCGAGCATGGGTGGGGATTGCCGTTTACCTGCAATGATGCCTGATACGTGCGTGCCATGGCTACAGCCGACCAAATTTGATGGGCAAGGCAAGCCGCTATCAGTCACACTTGTAGCAGATACTCCACCAGGACACAATGAATACGATGTGACAGACCCCACCGTCAACGTGCTTGAAAAGCAGGCTTCTGCGACCACCTGACCACTCAAAAACACGTGGTTCTTGGCGACTCCTGTATCGAGTACAGCCACCGAGGTACCACTCCCGTCGTAGCCAGCAACCACGGCACTGTGTGCGGTAATCATCTCTGTGCTTTCTGCGAGGAGTGGTGGTAGTGGTTCGTCGAGGGTGATACTCGCGATTTGTTTGTCGTACAGCAAACTTTCGAGATCACTCCTGCGTATTTGCGCAAATACGACGGGTATTGTTTTTGTGGTGCCCTTGATGCGTTGAATTACTTGTTTATTGCGTTGCACAAACGCAGTTTCTTGTTGCGCAACCGCGGCAAGCGTTGCTATTTTTTCACTTGCAGATGGATACATTCCCGCAAACGCGGGCGTGGCATATTGTAATTGGATGATGACAGGCACGATGTCATTGGGTGTGCCTTGGCGTTGGAGCATCGTTATTTGTTGGCTCAAGGCTACCCGATGAGGTAATTGGGCATATGTAGGTGTCAGTTGTCCGGCAATCACAAAGACCAACGCCACCCCGATACACGCACCGACCAAGCGCCACATGCGTGTCCACGTTACTAGCATATCACCCTCATTATTCAACTATGTAGTTATCACTGCCACAAGTATAGCATCAATCATCAAAACGTATTATCCAATTTGGCTATGGAGTGTATGTCTAGACGACTCACACTGCATTTTGCAATATTATTGATGAGGGGAATATACGCCGACAATCTGCTCCTTCAAGTGAAGACAAGGCGATGCCCTGCGCATGAAACGAGTGATGAGGATATAGGGCACAGCGTGGCGTATAAGCCAAGATGTACACATCAATGACTAGTCAATGTGTGCACGTAGTAATGTCAAGCGGCGATCACGCTCTGCTTGTTTTTGTGCGACGAGTTCTGGCGGATCCCATCTATACGACGTGCAGAAAAAATGCTTGACTATGATGGAGTCGCTGACGATATGCCGCATGTTGTGTGTACGCATCACGTGTGTCAGCAGTTTGCAGGTGTCCAGGTATTCGTCGCGGTCTGGCCAATGCTGTACGTAGGTATGGAATCCGATCTGCGCCACGAGCTGTTGCAACAGCGGTGTATTGCGTAGTACCGCACAACACGGGTGCAATCGTGCATCACAGATATCCGGATTATTG
>JBKCGB010000151.1:0-15332 GCA_046303375.1 Roseiflexaceae bacterium | reverse complement strand
AACAGCGCCTGCCGCACACGGCGCAAGCGTTTGTCGAGGCCGTTGGGGCGCATGTAGAGGTCTTGGCGCACCGCCACCACGTCGCGGCGGATCTGTTCGATGGGGTCACGTACATTGCTCGCCGCCGTCAGGCTGGCGCGCTGCAAGGCGTCGTCGAGCAACACGAGTGTCTGTGCGGTGCCGGCCATATCGTTGTTGAGCAGCAAGGCTTCGGCGTCGCTCAGGTGTGCCAACCCGCGCGACAAGTACAGCGCACTCCACAAGGCGGCCGTATCAGCTTTGACATCCAGTAATTCCTGGCGCGACATATCGCGCACGACGGCCGGTACAGACGTCATGGTGGCACCGACAATCGGCGTGGACGCAACAGCCGCCGCACGTGTGGGCGTCGGACTCGACAGCACCACTACGCGGTCGCGCGGCACCACCAGCCAGGCGATGCCGAGGGTAATGAGCGCAGTAATAAGGTGTGGCAACGCACCTTTGACAAGGCGACGTTGCCACCCGTGTGGTGAGCCCGGTGCTGGGTGCGACATGACGTTATTTGTCGATTTGCGCCGTCAACAAAATCGCTTGGGCGATTTCGCGCATCGACTTGCGCGTATTCATGGATAGTTGTTGGATTTTGCGGAAGGCGTCTTGCTCTTTGAGCCCCTGCGTGTCCATCAACACGCCTTTGGCGCGCTCCACCAATTTGCGCGTCTCCATCGTTTCTTTGAGGTCGCCGAGCTCTTTGTCCATGGCACTGAACTCCGC
Source organism: Roseiflexaceae bacterium (assembly GCA_046303375.1). Classification (GTDB taxonomy): domain Bacteria; phylum Chloroflexota; class Chloroflexia; order Chloroflexales; family Roseiflexaceae; genus UBA965. The sequence continues at coordinate 14,576 of JBKCGB010000151.1, read as the reverse complement.
AAAGCGCGCCAGTGCAATTTCGATGGCCGGCAACAGTTCCGCCTCGCGGAAAGGCTTGACGATATAGTTGACCACCCCTGCATCACGGGCCCGATCCACCAACTCGCGGTCAGAATAAGCCGTCAACAACAGCACGGGGGCGATTTTTTCTTCGGTCAGTACTTTGGCCGCCTGAATGCCGTCCAGCTTGGGCATTTTGATGTCCATGATGACCAAATCAGGGCGCAATTCACGCGCCAAATGAATGGCGCTGACCCCGTCGCCGGCATCCCCCACCACCAAATAGCCGAGGCCCACCAGTGTTTCACGCAAATTCATGCGAATTATTGACTCATCGTCTGCAATCACCAGACGCAATTGGTTCGTCATCGCGCAATCTCCTCTATACAATCACTGCGCACGCTCTCAACACACATTGACTATAGCACGTATTCCAAATTACGGTCAAGCAACGATTGCACAAAAATCGTCACAAAAATTAGATAGTACGCCACAATATTTGCTCATATACAATAGATTGACGATGCGTGTATCAACGAGGTTCCATGATTCCCACACCTGGACTGCGGGCGAACTGGCAACAATTCACCCTACTTGTCATCATAAACGGCTTTGTGGGCGCAATGCTCGGCATCGAACGTAGCATCGTGCCACTCATCGCCAACCACGAATTTGCAGTGGTGTCGACCAGCGTCACACTGAGTTTTATTATCAGCTTTGGTGTCGTCAAAGCACTGGCTAATCTCTTTACCGGCTGGGCTGTAGCACGGTATGGACGGAAAGCCATACTCGTGGCTGGGTGGTTGGTCGGGCTCCCCGTGCCCATCCTGATTATCTGGGCACCCAGCTGGGAGTGGGTAATCGCCGCCAATGTACTTCTCGGTATTAACCAGGGCTTGTGCTGGTCGACGGCCGTTATCATGAAAATAGACTTAGTGGGTGCACAGCAACGTGGGCTCGCCATGGGGCTCAACGAATTCGCTGGGTACGTGGCGATGTCGCTTGCGAGTATGCTTGCTGGCTTCCTCGCAGTGCACTACGGCATGCGTCCTGTGCCTTTTTTGGTGGGTATTGGTCTGGCGAGTGCTGGACTCATATTGTCTACCATCTGGGTACGTGACACACAGGCATTTGTGCCAATTGCGCCCACCACACCAGTCAATCCGCCATCATTTAGGCAGTTGTTTATACAGGCCAGTTGGCATCATCGCATCCTGCGGAGCCTCAACCATGCCGGACTCATCAACAACCTCAATGATGTGGTTATCTGGGGCATGTTACCGCTGATGGCAATCACTCAACAGATTCCAATCGCCACATCAGCCAGTATTGGTGCCACATATCTAGGGGTATGGGGACTAAGCCAACTCGCCACTGGTCCACTCAGTGATCGCTACGGACGCACCCCTTTCATCGCTGCAGGCATGGTTGTACAAGCGATCGGAATTGTCGTATTTGCACTCACCACACATAGCATGTGGTGGTATGGAGCAGCCATCCTGATGGGGGCTGGGACTGCCATGGTCTACCCTACACTCCTCGCTGCCGTTGGTGATTCCGCTGTGCCTCAATTACGCGCCCAGACGGTTAGCATCTACCGATTTTGGCGTGACAGCGGCTATGCGGGTGGAGCCATTCTTGCCGGTTTCATCAGCGATGCTTGGGGGTATACCAGCGCCTTGTGGCTCATTGCCGTACTCACACTCTGGGCTGGAATACGCATTATTAAGTAGGGGCGGAATCACCTTCGCCCCGTATAATCACATTCACTCATTTTTTTGGTATAATAGGCGCAATGCGATGACAGAGACATGTCGTCGTCAATACTCCTTCAGCGAAATGCCGGGTGGTGCGAGGCATCAGGAGTATGGCGGCGGTTCCACTCTCGAGCAGCTCGGGATGACCGAGCCGGCAGCGCCCGAAAACGCGCACCACAAGGTTGGCTCTGCCAACGAACGAAGGTGGCACCACGAAGGCTTCAGCCTCTCGTCCTTCTCAGGATGAGGGCTTTTTTTGTGTAGAAAAGGCGCGACCATGCGTGATTTTCTTTTGCGGATCAGCTATATCTTGGCACGGTGGGCCCGCGACATGGTATGGGCACTCCGCCGCCCACACCTCCGCGGTGTGCGCACCGTGGTGGTCGATGCCACCGGCGCCGTCTTGTTGGTGCGCCACCGCGCCGGCCCCGACGCCTGGGTGATTCCGGGTGGCGGTGTCGATGGTGCCGAACACGGCGCCGAAGCCGCCAGTCGCGAGATTTTCGAGGAAGCAGGCATCAGCGTGCCTGCACATACCCTGCACCACCACGGCGAATTCACTGGTGCGCACACTGTTCATCCCTGCACCGTCAACGTCTATGCGGTACGCCTCGATTACCGTTGCACACCGCAACCCAAGTGGTACTCTATCGAAATCGCCGCGGCGCGCTTTGTTCCCGTCACCCAGCTCGCCAGCCTCGACGACCGCATCGAGCCTGGTTGCCTGCGCCGCATCCACGAAGTCGTCAACCAGCGCCCCGCCGCATCAACCTGGTAGGAGCATCTATGCCGTATACACCCATTGTCGCCACCCTCGGTTACATTATGTCGCCCGACCGCACCAAGGTGCTCATGGTGCATCGCAACGCCCGCCCCGACGACATCCACTTCGGCAAGTACAACGGGCTGGGTGGCAAAATCGACTCGCACGAAGACGTTGCCACCAGCATGTGCCGCGAGCTGATGGAAGAAGCCGGCATCACCGTCACCCACATGACCATGCGCGGCACCTTGAATTGGCCCGGCTTCGGCAAAAACGAAGAAGACTGGCTGGGCTTCGTCTTTCGCATCGACGGCTGGCAGGGTGAGCCCTACACATCCAACCCTGAAGGCACCCTCGAGTGGGTGCCCGTCAGCGACCTGCAAGCGCTGAATCTGTGGGATAGCGACCGACTGTGGATCGACATGGTCTTTGCCGATGATTACACCTTCCACGGCGTTGCGCCATATAAACACGGCAAAATGGTGTCGTGGAGTGTCAGCAAAATCGCGCGGTAAATCGCCGCTACAAAGGAGTCTGTATGCTGGATATCCGTCTCATCCGCGAACAAACCGATCTGGTCAAAGCGACCCTCGCCAAGGCTGGCGTCGAGCCACAACTCGTCGACAACGTGCTCATCTACGACACGCAGCGCCGCACCCTGCTCCAAGAAGTCGAGCAACTCAAGGCGTTGCGCAACAGCACATCCAAAGAAATCAGCACCCTCAAAGATGCCACCATCCGCGACGCCAAAATCGCCGAAATGCGTACCGTCGGCGACCGCATCAGCGCCCTCGACAAACAGGTCGCCGATGTCGAAGCCGCCCAACAGGCCGCCATCCTCGAGTTACGCAACCTGCCCCACGACAGTGTGCCCGTCGGCCCCGACGAAGAGCACAACGTGGTGTTGGCCACCTACGGCACACCACGCACCTTTGACTTTGCCGTCAAACCGCACTGGGAGCTGGGCACTAGCCTCGACATCATCGACTTCGAGCGTGGCGTCAAAATCACCGGCTCGCGCTTCTACATCCTCAAAGGCAAAGGGGCGCGCCTACAACGCGCCCTCATCCAGTGGCTGCTCGATTTACACGGCAACCAGGGCTACACCGAGGTATACACACCGTTCATCGTCAAAGAGCTCAGCTTGTGGGGTGCACGCCAACTTCCCAAGTTCCGTGATAATCTGTACCACGATGCCGAGGAGGATTATTGGTTGGTACCCACCGCCGAAGTACCAGTGACCAACTTGCACCGCGACGAAATTCTCGATGCCAGTCAGCTCCCCATCCACTACTGCGCCTATACGCCCTGCTTCCGCCGTGAAAAAATGAGCGCCGGACGCGACGTGCGTGGCATCAAACGTGGCCACCAGTTCGACAAAGTCGAAATGTACAAATTCGTGCATCCCGATACCAGCTACGCCGAGCTTGAAAAATTGCGTGTCGACGCCGAAGAAAGCTGTCGCCTGCTCGGCTTGACCTACCGCACCAAAGTGCTCTGTACCGGCGATATGGGCTTTGCTTCGACTAAGACCTACGACATCGAAGTCTGGGCCCCCGGTCAAAGCGAATGGCTGGAAGTCAGCTCGTGCTCCAACGTCGAGACCTTCCAAGCCCGTGCCACCAATATCCGCTTCCGCAGCGAGGCCGGCGCCAAGACGGAGTTCGTGCATACCCTCAACGGCTCGGGGCTGGGGATTCCCCGTACCATGATTGCGATTATGGAAAACTACCAGAACGCAGACGGCTCAATCACCGTTCCCGATGTGCTCCGCCCTTACATGGGCGGCCTCGCCGTCATCAAATAACAAAACACCGGCTGGCAGGAGTATTCCTGCCAGCCGGTCACGTCATACGAGGTTACATCACGTGATATGCCATCACATGTAAATCGTGATATTTGCCATGCCGATCATGCGCATGCTTACTAAATATGCCCTCACGCGTAAAGCCCAAACGCTCGAAAATCGCCCGCCCACTCGACTGCACACCCAGCATTTCGACGATGACTTTGGCCACTCCGAGTCCACGTGCTGCCTCAAAAATGGCCTTGGCCATCTCAGTCCCTAGCCCCGTGCGCCGATAGCCTTTGCCCACCATCAACTGGATGTCACCCACATGCGACGACCAGCCAGTCAGACGCCGTACCGCACTATATGCCACGATTTCGCCATCGTCAGTGATTGCGACTACCTGCCGCCAGTTTTCGGCTTCGGCTGCATTCACCAAACGATTGATGATATCTGGATTCTGTAGATCATCCTCGAGATACAACAGGTCATCTGCGGGCAATCCCTTGCCAAAGCGCATCAACGCATCTCGATCACGCTCTGACAACGGTCGAACGATTACCGTGATTCCATTGCGCAACGTTACCGGCATCGTTGCCTCAACGCGCATGGTCATGGCCAAACCTCCTCATCACAACTCGTTAATATTCCCTACTACGTAGCACCACATCGGTTGGATTGAAATTCGTGCAAATCTTCACATACTGCAGTATACCTGAATCATACGCACTATGACGCCGCTGTACCCCGTTATACGCATCCGTTTTCAGCGCCGTCTATGTTTCTGTCATCTTTTTGTAATCTTGTGTCTATACACGAATTGGCACTGGGCTATGTGTATGCGTCATGAAAAAAAGCCCACCAGCAGACCGTTGCAGTCCACTGGTGGATCGAGTTTGCTGCAGAGCCGTGATCAATTAGCGTTGTGCCAGCACCGCTGCTACCACTGCATCGGGCGTAATCCCAAACTGGGCATACAGCTCAGCAGCTGGTGCCGAGGCACCAAAGCGATTCATGGTGACCAGGCCACCCTGCATGCCGACGTATTTCTCCCAGCCCAGGCTAACGCCTGCTTCGACCGCCACACGCACAGTGACCTGTGCGGGTAGCACGCTGGCTTTGTATGCGGCAGATTGGGCATCAAACAGCTCTGTACACGGCATGCTCACCACGCGGGTAGGCACGCCCTGTGCCTCGAGTTTGTCAGCACCCGCCATCGCCACCGCCACTTCGGAGCCGGTGGCAATCACAATCGCTGCCGGCGTCCCGGTGCTGGCTTCACGGAGCACATAGCCACCCTTGGCAGTCAGCTCAGCAGCAGCCTTGCTATGGTCGTAGAGGGGCAGTTTTTGCCGGCTGAGAATCAATGCCGTCGGCGTATGCGTCTGTGTCAGCGCAATCTGCCACGCCATCGCTGTTTCGGCAGCATCCGCCGGACGAATCACCAGCAGATTGGGAATGGCGCGCAAGGCGGCCACATGCTCGACCGGTTGGTGCGTCGGACCATCTTCGCCCACACCAATGCTGTCGTGCGTAAAGACATAAATCACGGGGTGGTGCGACAACGCCGCTACTCGGATGGCACCCCGCATGTAATCCGAAAAGGTCAAAAACGTCCCACCATAGGGGCGTACGCCCCCATGCGCGGCCATGCCGTTGAGCATGGCGCCCATGGCGTGTTCACGCACCCCAAACCACAGCACCGTCCCGGTGCGGTTGGTGCGCTGGAAGCTGCCATCGCCGATTTTGGGTGTCTTGTTGGAGCCCGCCAAATCGGCCGAACCACCCACCAGCCACGGAATGCGGCTACGCAACAGGTCGAGCGTTTTGCCCGACGCATCACGGCTAGCCATTTCGCCGGTTGCAACCTTGGCGACTAGATCTGCATCCCAGCCCGTCGGCAACGTACCATCCCAGGCGCCACGCAGATTCGCGGCCAGCTCGGGATGTGCCGCCGCATACACGGTGACATGCTTTTGCCACGCTTCGTACTGTTTAGCGTTGCGGCGCGCCACATCCGCCCACAGTTGATAGACCGCCTGCGATACAGCAAACGCTTGGTCGGGGTCAAGCCCGAGCGCCGTCTTGGTGGCACGCACTTCGTCTTTGCCCAGCGGCTCGCCGTGCGCACGGCTTGTCCCGGCATAGGCCGGGCTACCGTAGCCAATCACCGTGCGCACCGCAATCAATGTGGGGCGGTCGAGATCGGCACGTGCCTCGTGCAAGGCGGCTTCGATGGCGTCGCAGTCGTTGCCGTCGCTGACCCGTAGTGTCTGCCAACCATAGGCATCGAAGCGCTTGAGCACATCTTCGGTAAAGGCGAGCGACGTAGGGCCGTCGAGCGAGATTAGATTATCGTCATAGAGAAAAATCAGCTTACCCAGGCCCAAATGCCCGGCCAACGAGGCAGCTTCGGCGGCGATGCCTTCCATTAGGTCACCATCACTCACCAGCGCATACGTCCAGTGGTCGACCGGCTGAGCGGCATCGCGGTTGTAGGTCGCCGCCAAAAAAGCCTCCGCCACGGCCATTCCCACCGCATTGGCAGCACCCTGCCCCAGCGGGCCGGTGCTGACTTCGACCCCTGGGGTGACGCCCACTTCGGGGTGTCCCGGGGTAATCGAGCCCCACTGACGGAAGCGCTTGAGGTCGTCGAGACTCACCTCGTAGCCTGCCAAATGCAGCAAGCCATAGAGCAACATCGAGCCATGCCCCGCCGACAACACGAAACGGTCGCGGTCTGGCCAGTGCGGGTCACGCGGATTGAATTTGAGGAAGCGCGTCCACAGCACGTGCGCCATGGCGGCAGCCCCCATCGGCAAGCCCGGATGGCCAGAATTAGCCTGCTGGGTAGCATCCATCGCCAAGGCACGCAACGTGTTTATCGCACGCTGATCGACTTCGGTATAGGTCACAATCTCGTCCTTCCGTTTATTGGCGGCTCTTCCAGTCAGCCAAAAACTTCTCGATGCCACTATCGGTCAAGGGGTGCTTCATGCTCTGCTCGAGCACCTTGAACGGACACGTAGCAATATCAGCGCCCGACAAGGCCGAATCGATGATGTGACGGGGGTGACGAATCGACGCTGCCAGGATTTTGGTGGTGATGCCATGCTGTTTGTAGATACCGGCGATTTCACGGATGAGTTGCATACCATCTACACCCATGTCGTCCACGCGCCCGATGAACGGGCTGATGATGAATGCACCAGCGCGTGCGGCAAAGAGTGCTTGGGTCGCATTAAAGCACAACGTCACATTGGTGCGGATCCCGTCTTTGGCCAACACATGCACCGCTTTGAGCCCTTCGGTGGTGATAGGCACCTTGACGATCACATTGGGGTGCCACGTGGCAAATTCGCGTCCCTCACGAATCATGCCCTCGGCATCCAACGAAATCGCTTCGGCGCTGATTGGTCCATCCACCAGTTTGGTGATTTCGGTAATCAACGTTTTGTGGTCAATGCCCTGCTCTTTGGCAACCAACGACGGGTTGGTGGTGACTCCGCTCAAAATACCCCAGCTGGCTGCTTCACGGATTTCGCGTAGATTCGCTGTGTCGAGGTAAATTTGCATGATCGCAGTACTCCTCTGTATCAACAATAAAATGACGCCGCTGGCGAGCGACGTTGCTCGTTGTATTATACCCGGTTTTATTGCCTCGTCTGTACCCCCGTGGACAAATAACCACCATCATTTTTATCCTTTATTTTTAATTACCCAGCCATGATTGCTATAATGGATAGAGGATGCACATCACGTAGGAGCTACGCCATGAGTGCCGGAAGCAAAGCAGGTCTCATATTTCTCGGACCACAGGCCATTGTTGCCATTGGGGCAGTCATATTGGCACTCACCCCTGCGGTCATCACCGACCAGGGACCATCCGGGTTGCTCTTGTGTTGTGCAACCCCAATCGCATCCCTGTTGCTCGCATTTGCTGCCGGTTATTTTGCCACACTCTGGCACGATCACAGCGACAACGTGACCAACCAAGGACTCACCGCAGGCTTGATTTCGGGGTGTGGTGCACTTGCCGGATCTCTGCTCTTTTGGGTCAGTTGTGGCATCATCGTGGCTTATTTCGCCAATGATTCGCTCCTGCAAGAGGCCTTCGAGCAAGCCGAACGGTTGCAGCCTGGCATGGCCGTCGATAGTGACATGTGGCAGGCAGTGACAGGCATGCTCATCTTTGTGATGACCATCATTGGAGTCATCACTGGCACGATTTCACTCGGATTCTCATTAATTGGCGGTGTAATTGGTGCCAATGTAGCCCAAAATATGCGTTCCCGCTAATACACGAGGTATCATGTCGATTCTGCAAATCCACAATGTGGGTAAATATTACGGTGCCGAGCATATCTTTTCGAATGTAGGTTTTAATGTGGCACGTGGCGAGCGCGTCGCCATTGTGGGCGTCAATGGCGCCGGCAAAAGCACTCTGCTGCGCATCATCGCTGGCGAAGAATCCGCCAGCAGTGGCGCCATCTCGCCAGCGCGCGGCATCCGCATGGCGTATTTGGCCCAAGAAGCACGCTTCGACGAACACCAAACACTGCGTGGGTTATGTGACGAAGCGTTGCAAAACTTGCACGCCATGCGCCACGAAATCGACACGCTCGAAGCCGCCATCGCAGATACCGACCACCCTGCTTGGGCCGAGCGCATGGAGCGCTACGGCGAGCTCCTGGCCCATTTCGAACATGCCGGCGGCTACGACATCGAACGCACCGTTGCCCGCGTTCTCGAGGGACTCGGCTTTGATCCCGCTTATCACGGGCCACTACGCCTAGCACAGTTTTCAGGGGGCATGAAAACTCGCGCCGCCTTAGCAGCCATCTTGCTGTCGAGTCCCGACATTTTGTTGCTCGACGAGCCGACCAATCACCTCGACCTAGCGGCCCTCGAATGGCTGGAACGCTTTATCAAACAGTGGGATGGCACCTTGATGGTCGTCTCGCACGACCGCTATTTCCTCGACCGTGTCACCACCCGTACCATCGAAATCGCCTTTGGGCGCCTCGACGGTGACTACCCGGGCGGCTACATGAAATACCAGCAACTCAAGGCCGAACGCATGGAGTTGCAGTGGAAACAGTACCAAGCCCAACAAGAAGAAATCGCCCGCATGGAGTCGTTTATCCGGCGCTACAAAAACAGCACCTTGTCAACCCAAGCCCGTGGCCGAGAACGCCGTCTGCAACGCCTCAAAGAAGGCTGGGAGGGTGGCAGTGGGCGCAACGAAACGGTGCTCAGCCGCCCCGAACAACAGCGCAAACTCACCCTCGCCATGCAAGCCAATCAACGGGGTGGCGATATCGTCTTTGCATTTGAACGCCTCGGCATCGGCTACGTGCTCCCCAATAACCAACACACCACGCTCCTGTCGATCCCCGAGCTGCAGCTCCGCCGCCAACAGCGCGTGGCCTTGATGGGGCCCAACGGTGCTGGCAAAACGACGCTGCTCCGCACCATGGTCGGTGAGCTCCCCCCGCTCCGTGGCCATGCGCGTCTCGGCAGCAACGTCAAAATCAACTACTACGCCCAGTCCCACGAGGGCTTGGTGATGAGTAATACTATTCTCGACGAGATGCGCCGCATCCGCCCCACCATCAAAGAAACCGAAGCCCGCACCTTTCTCGGGCGCTTCTTGTTTAGTGGTGATGATGTGTTCAAACGCGTCGGTGACCTGTCGGGCGGCGAACGTGGGCGCGTGGCGCTTGCACAGCTCACCCTGATTGGTGGGAATCTGCTTATCCTCGACGAGCCGACCAACCATCTCGACATCGGTGCCCGTGAAGCCCTCGAAGACGTGCTCAACGAATACGATGGCACGCTGCTGTTTGTGTCGCACGACCGCTACTTCATCGATGCAGTGGCAGACACACTATGGATTGTGGACAACGGTGCGATTACCGTCTTTGATGGCAATTACAGTGAATACCGCGAAGAGCTCGAACAGCGTGAAAAGAAAGCGACAGCGTTGGCCACCCCCAATGTCCCCAAGGCGGTCGCGACCAGCAACCCGAGTCGACCAACAGCCGCACCAGCCACGCGCGAGCAAGAGCGTGAAGCACGCAAACGCCAGCGCCGTGGCGAACAACTCGAACAAGAGATTGCCACGCTCGAAGCCGAGCGCCAAACGGTAGCAACCAGTTTGTCTGGTCAAGAAACCGACCCCAAAAAAATTGCAGCACTTGCGGCTCGCTACAGCGAGCTCGAGCAACTGCTCCAGATGCGTTATGACGAATGGGCTGCCATCGCTGGCTGATACCCCTAGACCACGGACGGCGGTGTGGGATTATCCACACCGCCGTCTCGTTTATCCGCCAACGCTCCACCACATGTACACGCGTTTTCCACGAGTTATCCACATCACAAATTACCGCATATCAATCAATAATTGTGGCACTTTCCACGAGTTATCCGCCATTTATACGCAGGTTATCCACATTTTATTCCACTGGTTCCACACCACTTTTCCCCTGTGTATCCACAAAAAAACCGCAGTGCCCAGATGGACACTGCGGCGCACACCCCCATGCTTAGCGTGGCACAAACGATGTATCTGCCGTGAGCCGGCGCACAAATGCAGCCATCAAACGCGCCGCATTCAAGGCATCGTTGATGTCAATCATTTCGTTAGGTGAATGCATGTAGCGATTGGGAATCGAAATCACCGCTGTGGCAATCCCTGCCCGGGCGGTATGAATCGCATCTGCGTCTGTAGCCGTGTATGATGGATTAGCCTGAATGCGATAGGGAATCTTCTCTTGCTCGGCCGTCTCACGCAACATTTCAAATACCATCGGTGCATTGGCTGAGCCACGCGTCAATACAGGGCCACCACCAATGGTAATGTTGCCTTGCGACTCGCGCGACGCACGCGGGTGATCAGTTGCAAATGTGACATCCACCGCAATCGCCACGTGTGGGTCATAGGCAAAGGCAGCAGTTCGTGCTCCCGCAAAGGTGATTTCTTCTTGGGCAGTTGCCACTGCTGCCACACTCGCCTGTGGGCGCTCGGCAGCCAACAAGCGTAATGCCTCGAGCACCACAAAGGCACCAATGCGGTTGTCTACCCCACGGCCAATAATACGCCCATTGGCGAGCACCAACGGGTCTGCATCGATGACTGCAGAGGCACCCACGCTAATGAGCGTGTTGGCATCTTCAAGCGACGTAGCCCCAATATCGATCCACAAATCGTCGATTTTCGAGACCTTGGTACGGTCATCGGGTGTCATCAAATGGATAGGCTTTTTGCCGATGACACCACGCACCATGCCTTGTCGCCCCAAAATACGGATGCGTTGGCCGACCAAGACTTGACTATCCCAGCCACCAATCGTACGAAAGTAGCAGAAGCCGTTGTCATCAATGTGTGAAATCATCAACCCGATTTCGTCGATGTGCCCTGCCAAGAGCACACGTGGGTTGCCACCGTTGATGAGTGCATACGAACTTGCAAGCACATCACCATAGACGCGATCAGCAAACTGTTCTGCTTCGGTGCGCCACACCCGCGCTGCAGCAATTTCGTCACCCGATGGACTCGTGGTCTGCAACAAACGCATCAGAAAATCACGCGCTACATCGCTCATTGTGGTTCTCCAGTTGTGTACAGTCAATTCCTGTGCACAGCGTACCACAGAACAGGCGACGTCATGAAACAAGCCCAATACTACGAAGTGCCAACGATACCCCAGCCATCGAGACACGCTGCACAAGTCGTCCTGTTGCGACTGCGAGATCGGTGTAGCTCCAGTTGGCACCAGCAGGGGATGTGCGACCGTGGCGTAGTGCAGTCCGCAAATCACTCGCATTCCGGCCCTCATACAGTGTATATCCGTAGCCCACCGTCCGGAGTTGGTGCGAGTCACTCCCGCCAATCATCGGCAAGCCGAGCCGCGTCGCAACCTGATGGGCAGTCACATTGGCATAGCGTGGGAAGAGACTAGAATTGAGTGTTTCAATGGCGTCAAATGCCCATTCAGGCTGGATTCCTGCGGCGCGTTGCATCAGCCCGTAGCGCCCGAGTGAACGCACCATCCAGTCATAAGGATGTGCCGCAACCGCCAAACCACCTTGCTCGTGGATGGCACGAATGGTGTCACGCGCCGACATGCCTGGTGCAATACGCTCGTGGATAAAATAGGCGAGAATGTGGCCCTCGCGTGACGAAATTTCTTCGCCAATGATGACATCCACACCACGACCTTGCGCATAATCACGCGCAATATGAGCTCCACTAATTTCGTCATGATCAGTGATTGCGATGACGTGTAAATCGGTATGAGCTACTACATGATCGATGAGCTCTATGGGGGTACACGAGCCGTCGCTATGGGTGGTATGCAGATGCAAATCAGCTTTGCATGTGGTGAGTGGCAACAAGGATTGATCTGCCACGATGTAATCGGTGGATGGTGCATCACAATAGACGAGTGTCGTTTGCGACATGGCGTTCACGCTTTCGTGCGGTGTTTTGTGTTGGTCCATACAACGCCATTGTCGGGACCATACCAACACACATGCTTATCCATGCGTATCGTGGCAGAATAAGATTAATTCGGTGTGAATAAATCCTCAATGTTTGATGATTTCTGTTATAAATTTCACAGATAACGAATCAATCGCACGGTAGATACCCGTCAGTGCACTCTTTCCCCAAAAGCAGAGTATAATAGGGCAATTTACCGTTCACGCGCCATGGAGTAGTACATGGGCACAAGTCAGCTCCTCACCGAAATTTTTGCACAGCCCCAGGTGTTAGCACAGGTCGCAACGCAGACGACGCAGATGACCCAGCTCGCTGCCACGATTCAGCGCTATCGACCGCACTACGTGGTGATTGCAGCCCGTGGTACATCGGATAATGCGGCACGCTATGCGCAGTATTTGTTTGGGATCATACTGGGGTGGCCGGTGGCATTGGCGACACCCGCACTTGGCACACTCTACCATGCCGATATCAGCTACAACGGTGCGTTGGTAATCGGAATTTCACAGTCGGGGCGTTCACCAGACATCTGTGATGTCATCAGCAAAGCTCGCCAGACAGGTGCCCTCACCGTGGCGATTACCAACAGCCCGACTTCACGACTCGCCACTGCAGCCGCCCATCACATCGATATCTGTGCTGGCCCAGAGTTAAGTGTGGCAGCCACCAAAAGTTACACCAACCAACTACTGAGTATTGCGCTCTTGGTACAACTGCTCAGTGGGCATGTTGGGCTCCAACGAGCAATTGCAGACATCCCAGACATTGCGCTCCAGTGTTTGAGTGGTATGGGTGAGCAACCGATTCAACAGGCTGCTGCAACCCTCGGTGCAGCGCCAGCAGCAATGAGTGTTGGTCGCGGATTACACTATGCGACCGCCTACGAGGCAGCACTCAAAATCAAAGAATTGAGTGGGCTGCCCGTCGAAGCCTATTCATCGGCGGACATGCTCCATGGTCCAGTGACTGTGGTCAATCGCGGATTCCCCGTATTGGTGAGTAGCGATAGTGGTGCTACGCGTGATGATACGCTACAACTCATGGCACGCTTGCGCCAGCATCATGCCCAACTCATCGTGGTCAGCAACGATACCGGTATGTTGCAACAGGCCGATGTGGCATTGCCGATCCCCGCATGTGACGAGCTCGTGGCACCCATTGTGGCGATTATCCCGTGGCAACGTGTAGCCCATGCAACTGCGGCGTACCGTGGTCGTGACGCAGACAACCCGCTCGGGCTGCAAAAAATCACCGAAACCCGCTAAATCGTGTGCATCACACAACAAACCACCCCCCATTCGCCTCACGGCGAACGGGGGGTGGTTGCGTCAATGCGTTGCTTAGTTGACGGTCAAGACACCCTTCATGCCACCGCCGTAGTGACCGGGGTAGGTGCAGATGAAGGTGTAGGTACCGGCTTCGGCTGGGGTGAACTCGATGGTTTCACTGGCGCCAGGAGCCAACAGTGCGGTATTTGCCACAATATTGGTCGTGTCGGCTGGGACATACCCTGCGGCATCACCGGCTTCGGCGGCAGCCTCGTCAACAGCCATGGCTACATCATCACCACCCTTGACAATGATCAAGTTGTGGCTCTGTGCTGATGAGTTGTTCTTGAAGTTGATGGTGACCTTTTCGCCTGCCTTGGCAGTCAATGCAGCAGGTGCATAGGCCAGATTCTCACCGTCGGTACCGACGTCGAGCGGACCACCAGCTGCGCCACCACTTGCACCACCACATGCGGCCAAGATGAATGCGCTC
>JBKCGB010000150.1:0-2004 GCA_046303375.1 Roseiflexaceae bacterium | reverse complement strand
CACATGGCGTGGTCCGTGGCTGCCTGTCAGTGGCGAGCGCATCAGTTTGTGGGTGGGGTCGTAGTTGGGGGCGAGAGGGTCGTTACCCGTGTACATGTTGGCAAAACGCTGGGCACGCTGGCGCTCTTTGCGTTGGCTGGGGTCGGCCAGTCCCAGAAAATAGAGGTACAAATACCCCTCGCCGTGATGCATCCAGTCGTAATATTTGGTGAATTCACGGTCGACTTGACCGTATTCCGTCCACTGCCAGGTGATGCCATCCCAGATGCGCCGCGCCTCGCTGAGCAGGTCGTCGTCACCACCCAGCACGTAGAGTAGCGCGAGTTGCATGAAGCCTTCGTAGGGGTCGTCGCTGCCGTCCATCCCCGGCCAAAAGTCACGCCAGATGAGTGTGCCGTCGGGGCGCACATAGCGCGCCACAAAGGCTCGGGCGGCATCGTTGAGTGTGGCGATGAGTTGGCGTTCTTGGATTGCCCACTGTGGGATTTCCATCGGGGTGCGGATGTGAAACGTTGGTGTTGTCATGGCGTGCTCCATTGCATGCGGCGCGGTGGCGCTATTTTTCCCAGATCAGTGGCAAACGAATCCACTCGTGGCTGTCACTCGGCTGATCCGTCCACAACTCGAAGTGCTGGTGCATCAGCTCCTGCCAGTTGCTGGGCGTCAAATCGGTGCTCATACTGCCCTGCGGTTTGGGTGTGTCGATGGTGGCCGGCCATTCCTGGTACGAAAAAATCATGTTTTCGTGGGCACCGATGATGTAGTACTTGTTGAAGCCGTGTGGTTGCTCTTCTTGGCGCAAAAAATGATAGTAGACATAACTACAATACATGGCTGGCTTGAGGCGTGCCAGCGAGCCCACACGGCGCTCGGGCGTATACCCGGGGGCACGCCAGTGGGGACCATCGCCGGGCATGCCGTCGTGGTAAATATCGGGTAAATCGATGCTGACCTGCATGCCTCTGCTGGTAGGGATGCGCATCAGCACATCGCCGAGGGTGGCAGCCATGAGTGTGTGTGTGTCGAGTGAATGTGTGCTTTCGGCATAGCCATAGAGCATGTGCTGATGTGCAAAAAGTGCCATGGTGGTGATGGTGTGCCCATCACTGGCGTGATGCAGGGGTTGGGTGCGACGGGTGCAGATGCCTGCGATATCGATACCGGGTTGGAGGTAGCTGACCCACATGCTGCGGTAAATCATCCGCACTCCTTTGCTGGTGAGCGGTCGCATTGCGACCGCTCGTAGACGCATGTTACTGCTGGTGAGTGATAGTACCCTTGTAAATCGTTGTTATCGCTTTGCCGCGCATCTGCTGGCCGAGCAGTGGTGTGTTTTTGCCCTTGGAGTAGAGCGTGTCGGGCGTGACCGTCCACACCAACTGCGGGTCGATGACGGTTACATCGGCACGGGTGCCCACACGCAGGGCGGTACTTTGGCGGCCGAGGAAGGCTGCGGGCGCA
Organism: Roseiflexaceae bacterium; assembly: GCA_046303375.1. Taxonomy (GTDB): domain Bacteria; phylum Chloroflexota; class Chloroflexia; order Chloroflexales; family Roseiflexaceae; genus UBA965. The sequence continues at coordinate 543 of JBKCGB010000150.1, read as the reverse complement.
TCGGTCATTTTGACAATCAGATCTATCAGGCTGATTTGGCCGCGATTGACGAGCATCAGCATGCTTGCCAATGCAGTCTCAATACCGGTAATCCCTGCCATGGCCAGGCGATATTCGACTTCTTTGTCGACCCGGCTATGTGGGGCATGATCGGTGGCCACAAAGTCGAGTGTGCCATCGAGCAAGCCGTGCAGCACGGCCTCGGCATCGGCTTCGCTCCGCAGTGGCGGGCTGACGCGTGTGCTAGTGTCGTAGGGGGGGAGGGTGGTAGCGTTGAGCGACATGCCGGGGATGTTTTGGGCATTGGCTTGCTCGTCGAGCCAGCCCAATACCCAGCGATCGCTGAGTACCATGTGGTGCGGGGCTGCCTCGCCCGTGACCTTGACGCCGCGTGCTTTGGCGGCACGGATCAGGGCGACACCACCGGCGGTGCTGACATGGCAGACATGCAGGCGGCTATCGGTGAGCTCCGCAATGGCGATGTCGCGGGCAATGCCCACTTCTTCGGCGGCACTGGGGTAGCCTGGGAGACCGAGGCGGTTG
>JBKCGB010000149.1:0-14138 GCA_046303375.1 Roseiflexaceae bacterium | reverse complement strand
TGACCCCAAGTGGGGTGCCCAGGGCGTCGAGCCGTGAAATCACTGCCAGACTGCGTAACGCCAATAATGCAACCCCACGTGCAGTGCCTTCGACGACTGCTGATGCGGTCAGTGGCCGACCGAGTACATCGGCACACATCTGCAACCAGACGGGTGAGCGCAACAACGCACCACCACTTGCAATGACCTGTTCGCTGGGTGGCAACCGTGCAGCAATTTGACCGATGCGGAGTGCCATGGCCTCGAATGCAGCCCGTAGCAAATCGTAGGGCGTGGTACCCAGATGCATGCCATGAATGGTGGCCCGTGCATCACCCGCCCAGCCTGGACTGCGTTCACCAGCCCACAACGGCACAATCGTCAAACCGTGGCTGTCTGGGGCATAGCTGGCCAACTGGGTCTCGATGTCACGATCACTCGCATCAGCAAAATTGAGCGTGTCGCGCATCCACTGATAGATGTTGCCACCCTCACTGGTGGCACCACCAACAAGCGCATGCTGGCCGTCGATACGGTAACACCACAAGCCTGCAGGTGGCATGGGTGTCCCCGGAATGGCCATACGCATGGCACCCGTGGTACCTATCGTCAACGCGAGTTGCTGCGGAGCAATGCAACCACTCCCTACGTTGGCGGCGGCACCATCACCAATCGCGGCAAACCAGCGGCAGTGCTGAAGTGCCGGCCAACGCAACGCCCATGATGAAGCCAAGCCGACATGCGGCTGTGATACATCGACGACAGGCGCCAACACCGTGCGTGGCATACCCACATGAGCCAGCCACGTATCATCCCAATCGAGTGTTTCACGATTGAGCAACCCGGTCCACGCCGCGCTACTCGAAGACACACGCCGAATACCCAACCACCGCCATTCGAGATATTCGCCCCACGTCATCCACATATTAGCGTGTTGCCATTCGTCGGGATGCTGCTGGGCCAACCACAACGCACGCGCCGGCCAGTAATTGGGGCGGAGCAAACACCCCGTCTGCGCATGATATCGTGCCTCGTCGTGGGTCTGGCGCAACTGGCATGCCATGGCGTCACTTTGTGTGTCTGCGTAGGTCCGTAGCGGACCCACTGCGACACCAGCGGCAGAGACGCCGACCATGGTCGTTGCCATGGTGGCCATCCCGATAGCCGCTACAGCGCTTGTTGCTGGTCCAAGTTGGTGCAGAATGTCATCGATGACGCTCACACACTGGGTAAACAGGTGATCCACATCAATTTCGGCAGCACCATACTGTGTGGTGGTGACGTCGATACGTTGTCGAGCCTCGATACCGGTCACGCTACGCGCACGTGCATCAAAACAGAGGATACGCACGGCGCTGGTCCCCACATCGAGTGTGAGAACCAGCGGGTGGATGGCATCAGATAGAGCTACGTGTTGCATGGTGTGGGCTCCTGCACGCCAGGTTTCCCACGGCGGCATCGCTTAGCTATTCTTTGGGCGCTCCCCTAATGTCACAGTATACTCTGACTCTTGTCCATCACGGAGTACCGTTAGTACGATTTGATCGCCAGGCTGATGCTGGAGCAATACTCCGGGGAGTGATGCTTGCTGCCCAAGCCTGACCCCTTCGAATGCCGTAATCACATCACCTGCACGGAGACCGACACTAGCCACTGGACCGCCATCAATGACACTGGTCACATAGGCTCCTTGTTTGGCATCAAGCTGGTATTGCTCTGCGATATCCGCAGTAATCATGACGTATGTGATGCCGAGGAACGGATAACGAACCTCGCCCTTGGCGATGAGTTGCTCACTGACACGACGCATCACATTGGATGGAATGGCAAAACCCAACCCCTCGACCACCGTACTGTTACCACTCTGACGCACCACCATGGTATTGATACCGATGATTTCGCCATTCATGTTGATGAGTGGGCCACCGCTATTACCGTTGTTGATGGCTGCATCCGTCTGGATGAGACCTTCAGGCATACCGCCGTCTAGATTACGGTTGAGCGCACTCACTACCCCCACAGTCACACTGTTTTTGTATTCGCCGAGTGGACTACCGATGGCGATGACCGTTTCACCCTGACGGAGAGCATCTGAGTCACCGATGGGAATATAGGTAGGCACAGCTCCATCCACTTTCAAGAGCGCCAAATCCATCAATGCGTCTGCACCAACCAGTGTGGCAGTACGTGATGTACCATCCGAAAAAATTACGTCCAACGATGACGCTCCATCAACCACATGGTTGTTCGTGATAATGTATCCGTCCGGGCTAATCACTGCACCCGAACCACTACCAACCTGCCCTCGCTGATCGTTGTTGATGACGGTAACCACTGCAGGCCCAACTTTGGCGACGACATCGGGGATGGCAACAGCCGCAGTTGCCCCATCTGCGGGCACAACCGTTGTGCTGGGCAGTTGTGTCGGCAACACAGGTACCTCGGTGGGAACAACTTCTTGGACACGCGCCGGCTTGCTGGTGGGGACACCATCAACCACAGCAGTCACCACGCGCGGGCTTTGCCGCATCACATATAACGATACTCCAGCCCCTGCAACTGCGCCCAGCACAGCCCCGCCGATGAGTGTCAAAATCAACACTACGATAAGTAAAAAACCATTTCCACGTGCCATGTTTTTCTCCATTTAACGCCAAATCCACATCTGTGGCGCTCTGTACATTACATACTATGCCAGTCCAACCTAAACTTGACGTGAAAACACTATGAGCACACGATGAATGACGGAACAGATGCAATCCCTATTGCGATAAACCGTATTGTAACAATATTTATGAGAATTTCATGAGAACAACTGTTCTGCATCATATTGAATAAAAACTCACATCACGGTATTATAAATAGCGTTTACTATAATCAACTTCATCCAACCTTTCATTCCCTCGTCTAGAATCACTCAGTATGTCGTTACACAAGAAAGCGTCAGGGGCGACGATTCGAGATGTTGCACACCGTGCGCAGGTATCTGCGATGACTGTATCGCGGGTTATTAATGGTACGGCAACAGTGCATCCCGAGACACGGGAGCGCATCCTCGACGCCATTGCACAACTGCAGTATGTTGCCAAACCACCACGGCGCACACGCACGTCACACACCAGCAGAACACTTGGATTCATCGTACCAAATCTCAGTGAACCGTTTTTTACACGCATCAGTCTGGGTGTGGAATTAGCTGCGAGTCGGCATGGCTTTGGTGTATTTATCTGTAATAGTCATGGTAACCATCATCACGAACGACGACTCCTCGCCGAGCTGCGAAACCGCGAAGTTGATGGTATTATCATGACTGCATCAAACGATGATTCTGCACCAGTACTCACCGAGTTCATGCATCACGGTTGCCCATTAATTCTGATTGACCGCGAGGTTCCCGGAGTTGATTTGGATGTGATACAGAGTGACAACGTACAAGGCATGCGCTCACTCACACAGCACTTGATAGCACTTGGGCATCGGCGGATTGCATTCATGAGTAGCGATATCCATATTTCGACGTCCCGTGATCGGCTACACGGCTACCGTTTGGCACTCGATACTGCGGGCATCCAATTTGATGCCACGATTGTGGTTGCCCATACAAGTGATGATGCGCCCAGTGATTACCAGGCAGCGCTCAATATGCTGCAACATGCGCAGCGCCCTGATGCCATTGTAACCACCAACACGATTGCTGCAACAAGTATCGTACATGCCTGTACCGAGCTACGCTTGCGCATCCCACATGATATTGCCATTGCAACATTCGATGATTTCGAACACACAAATATGATTTTTCCGTTTTTTACTGTGGCAGAGCAACCCACCACACTGATGGGAGCATTTGCGGTTGAACAGTTAATATTGCGCATTCAAGAACCACACATACCAGTCTCCAACGTCAAGCTACCAACGGTCTTCGTCGAGCGCCGGTCGTGTGGAGCCGCACACATGACAGAGTTTTTTGCACAGCAATTTGCACTCCGCTAAATTTATGTGATAATCGGTACAGAGCAATTACGAACCAATCAAGCGAGCATGCCACTTATGCAACAACTTGTTTTGCAGGCGATCGGCGATTTGCAGCTGTGCGATGCGCCACGTCCTGCCCTCCCAGGTCGTGGTGAAGCACAGGTACGCGTACGGCGCGTTGGGATTTGCGGCACCGATTTACACGCATTTACGGGTAATCAACCTTTTTTTAGTTATCCGCGCATTCTCGGCCACGAACTCGCCGTCGAAGTGGTGGCGTGTGGTGTCGACGTGCACAACGTGGCTGTCGGTGATACGGTGGCGGTACGCCCCTATCTCGAATGCGGCACCTGCCATGCCTGTCAGCGTGGGCTGACCAACTGCTGTAGTAGCCTCAAAGTGCTTGGTGTGCACATTGACGGCGGCATGCGCGAATACCTCAATGTGCCAGCCGACCATTTGCACCATGCGCATGGGGCGAGTGTCGCAGGGCTGGCACTGGTAGAGATGCTTTCGATTGGATTCCATGCGGTGCGGCGCGCTGCTGCTCGTGCCGACGATCGCATACTCGTGGTCGGGCTTGGCCCGATTGGACTGGGCGCTGCCTTGGCCGCACGCGAACGCGGATTACACGTCACAGCGCTCGACCCGAGCCCCATTCGGCGCGCCTTTGCACAGACACACGGGCTGGTAGCAGCCAGTGCCGCGCCGAGCGATACGCCTGCGCGCGAAGCCCACGAATTATGCGGAGGACAAGCGCCTGACGTGGTGATTGATGCAACTGGTCACAAAGGTGCCATGGAGGCATCATTTCTCCTGCCGGGGCACGGGGGTACATTAGTACTACTCGGTCTCATCCAAGGCCAGCTCCAATTCAGTGACCCTGATTTGCACCGCCGCGAAATCACCGTCAAGGCGAGTCGCAATGCGACCGCCCAAGACTTCGATGCAGTCATTGCAGCACTGCCACACATCGACGTGGCAGCCTGGGCCACACACCAGACCGACCCAACCGGACTCGCACAATGCATGACCACATGGCGTGACCCTGCAAGTGGTGTCATCAAAGGAATGTTGAGTTTCGACTAGGGGCACACCCCAAAGGAACATCATGTTTGCACGGCAATACCCATCGCTCCAGCATCGCCCATATCGGCTATTGTGGAGCGGTTTGCTTGTCTCGAATATGGGCACATGGATGCAAAACGTGGCACAGAATTGGCTCATCTACAAGATGACCAACAACGACCCACGCTATCTCGGCTGGATGGGGTTGGCATTCGCCATCCCCATGATTGTCTTGCCCCCCGTGGGTGGGTACTTGGCTGATCGCTTTCCACGCGCACGTATGCTGCAAATCACGCAGTGGAGCATGCTCATGTTAGCGCTCATACAAGCACTGCTTACATTTGCTGACCTAAATTCACCGTGGCTGATTCTGGTCGCCACCTTTCTCAATGCCACGCTCCTCGCCGTCGATAATCCGACACGCCAAGCACTCATCCCCACCCTCGTGCCCCGCAGCGACTTAATGAATGCACTAGCACTCAATTCGGCCACCTACAACGGCGCCGCATTGGTTGGCCCAGCACTCGCAGGATTTCTGCTGGGAACACTAGGGGCAGGTTGGTTGTTTTTGGGCAACGCGATGAGTTTTGTCGCCGTCATCTATGCGGTGAGTCAGATGCCTACTGACGCCACACATGCCCCGCACACAACCACACTGACAGAAGCGCTGCTCGGTGGAGTGCGCTATGCCTTCACCCACAAACTGACTGGGGTACTGTTGTTTGTATCAACGATTATGTCTATTTTTGGACGGTCATACCAACAAGTGTTACCCGTATACGCTGACGATATCTGGCGCATCGATGCCCAAGGGTACGGTATTTTGTTGTCAGCTGCGGGTGCGGGAGCTATGATTGGTGCGCTCGGGCTTGCATCACTACCGCACATCACCCCCAATGGGCGCAACTTGCGAATTGCAGGATTACTCTTTGGCATCACATTAGCAGGATTTGCCCTCAGCCCGTGGTGGTGGCTGGGCACCATCATGCTCGTGCTTGTGGGCGTCATTGGTACGGCTGCCACTACAATGATTGCCACCATGCTCCAACTCGACGTGCCGAGTCAGTTACGCGGACGGGTGATGAGTCTGCATGCAGTCACCCTCATCGGGGTACCGTCGTTTGGTGGCTTGTTGGTGACTAACATGACCACCTGGCTCGGGCGTGGCGATACACTCGTAGCCATCAGCGCTAGTGGCGCACCTCTGGCACTCGTCGTAGGTGCAGGGTGTGTCGTGCTGTTGTATCTTTTTGTGCGCATCCCCACCCATGGTAGCAACGCATAGGCCATGCATCGCTACTTGGATCCCCCAGTATGACCACCAGGATTGGGTGCGGATGGGTTGGGGTGACCTGGACGAGCAGGGATTACGGGCATGATGACCACACGCAGTGCTGGCATGGCATCTGGGGCAACTACAGGTGCTTGGGGATTAGCTTGGTCGGGCGTACTCGGTGCTGTCACTTCACTCACCCCAGCAACGACCACCACATGATCGCCTGTCACCAAGGTGGGTAATGGCGCAAATGTCGGCAGTGGCACAACGGTGGGAATGGGGGCAGCCGCCACAGACAACACGATGGCGGTGGGCGGTAACGGTTCAGTGGTCGCCACAGGCACGCTGGGGACCGCATCGGACGGTTGACTGGTAGAGGTGACCGGTTTGGCAAACAGCATCCAGCCAACCAACGTACCACAGGTAGCCAGAGCGGTAATCACCATGCGCGCCAATGAGCGTTCACGTTGTTCGTGGGCGGCTTTGACTTTTTGGACGTATTTGCGATCAATCACATGCTCGCCTGTTGATGTGCTGCGGCGCGGTGTTGCCTGATTAGTCATCGTCTTCCTCGTGCTGGTCGTCATCGTGGTGATTGTCATCATCGTGACGATGATGCTGATCGCCATCATCACCACGACGACCTGGTGGCGGATTGCGGTCGCGCCGTACATCGGCCACTGCCCGTGCGTTTACTGCAATCCCGTCATACAAGAGTGCACCGTCGTATGCAGTCACATACACGGTGCCCATGTCAAAGACAAATTCATACGCCTGCGTATTTTCATACATCACCATTTCAGGGTTCTGTAACAGCACTGCCACTGGATGACGCATTTGTACGGCGGCAAGGGCCACATCCATCGCCATTACCGCAGGCGTCGTCGTGGTGGCTTGGGTGTCAACAGCTGGCAGTGGTGTCGCAGTCATGACTTGGCGCGGTTGTGTTTGCTGCTGTTGTGCCAACGTGTTGTATTTGTTTGCAAGATCAGCTTGGGCTTGCTTGGCAGCTGCTAATTCGGCCGCAGATGCCTCAATAGCCGCGTTGGCCGCAGCCAGACGTGCTTGAAATGTGGCTTCACGTTGTTGCACTGCTTCGGCATCAACAACAGGACGTGGTGTCGCATATGCAACTGCGGTAGCAGGAATAGCTGTTGCCGTGGGTGCAGCACCATTATCGTTTACTGCCGTTGGTGTCTGCCATCCATATTGAACCAGCGCTACTACCATCACGGTGATAAACACCGTAATCCCGGTTGCCATTACTAATTTGAGGCGCATACATCCCTCGCACAGACACATCGATAGCGTTATTGCAGGGATGACGCCGTATCAATACCAAAAGTTCCCTGTTGCACCCATACCACAGCAATTTTTATGTGCGTTCAGCTGTCGGTGGTGAAACAGCCGTCAATACGCGCAATATACTCAAAAACAGCACGCTGACAGTAGATAGTGCATAGAGCCAAAACAAACTATTCATGGCATCGACATGCAACCAGGCATGGATACCAGCACCCACAAATGCCACAAAGCTGGCATAGTGGATGACCCGCCACGCTTTTTGGCCGGTCCACGTGCGTACCCAGAAACTACAGGTCACGATGACGATGAGATAGGTGGCAATTTGCCCCAGCGCCATGGCATAGGGGCGATAGGCTGGACCGCTGCCAATGAGTGGCACAAACAACACCGCCAACGAAAAATTTGCATAGCGATCGCCGAGTAATACCACCACATGTGCCATAGTGAAGGCCATGGTCAGCCATGAAAAATGGCGATGCAAGTCAACAATTGGCGCCACTTTGCCGAGTTGTTTGCCGATGGTGGTGGTCAACAGCAACCCCCATGCCATGCTCAGCCACAGCAATACAAAGGCGATGACCCCCGCTGAACGCGACACATACCAAAAGACTTTGGGGGCATCGCCCTGCATGCTTTGCACCATGCTGATGATGTAGGTGGGGATGAGTTGCCATGCGATGACAACGCCCACAACGAGCCCGACTGCAAGCGAGCTCAACAAATTGCGCCACGAGTACTGCGCATTGAGCGCATCAAGTACCGCAATCGGGTCTTCGTCACGACGTGCGCGTGAATTGGTGGGTGATGTGTCAGTCATTGGTATTGCTTTCTGGCCATATAAAAGGTTGCCACGCCGCATTGGTATGCGTCACGCCGCCCGCATCAATCACCAGCCCTGGCAAGCCATAGCTGGTGAGCCATGTCAACCCGGCGTGCCGGCCCATCATCAGCACCACTTTGGCGGCAGCCTCGGCCACATGCGCATCCATGGCAATCACCGTTGCGGTTGCCACGTCAGTGACCGCCGGCAAACTCGTCCGTGGGTCGATGATGTGGTGCACCGGCACTCCACCGCGCATCCAGCGCCGTTCGTGCACACTCGACGTTGCCACACTCCCCTCAAACAACGCAATATGTCCAGCCGGCTTCGTCTGAAAGGGATGATCCACGGCCACACACCATGCCGCCTGTGCATCAGGCGCCGTCACCGCCATATCGCCACCAATCTGCACCAGCATGCGCCCGTGTGGCGGTGCACACAACGCTACGAGACGCGCAGCCATCCAGCCTTTGGCAACGCCAGCCACATCGAGGAGCAAGTGCGGCGGCAACGTGATATCTCGGCCATTGACCACAATCGCGCGCCAATCAGGCACCACCAATGGGTCAATGGCAGTGGGCAAGTCGGATGGCACCGCCGCAAAGGTACGGTCGTAGCCACTGGCACTAATGTGCTGACCGAGACTCGGCACCACCAAACCGTTGCTCCACTGTGCGACCTCAAGCGCCGCCAGTACTACGGCATGGAGCGTGGCTGACACGCGCATGCGGCGCTGGCGATTGAGCCGGTTGAGCTCGCTATCAGGACGAAAGCGACTCAACGTCTGTTCCCACGTTTCGACCTGTTGCACGAGCACCTCTCGCGCGAGTGGCGTACTACTCACCACGCGACAGTGCACCCCCACGGCGCGCCACTCGTACACAAAATCCTCGGCCATGTGGTTTTTTCCTACCGTAAACGATACAAAAACTCACCGGCATACGGAATGACGAGACACTCGGGGTCGGCTTGCGCCGCCAAGGTCTGCGGGTCGATGGTGCGGTAATCAGCGTAGTTGAGATTGATGGCGTGGCAGTCATCCGCAGACAGTCCGGTGGCTAGTGTGACCGTGATGCGCGGTTGCTCGACACCGTTGCGCCACGTGCCTACACCACGCAGGTGAGTAGAATGCGCAATAACCCCCTTGGGCACGTGTTTGAATTTGTCCCACTGGCCGAGGAAGTAGTCGCGCACGTGGTAGCCGATTTCGCGGATGTACTTGCCATGCACTAGACTCACTTCGCGCAGATGGGGCGCATAAATCACCACTTCGCCACCGTCGGCGACCACAGGCTCGCTTTTGTACATGCCTTTGGAGCCGACCCACAGCTCATCATACATCGTAGGCAACACGGCAATCACGCGCTGCACCGGTTTGTCGAGCCAGCGGATGTGAATCTGAGCAGACAAAGCGGCCGCTGCTGCCCAGGACCGTTCGGGCGTGTCCACGAATACCCCATGGACGCCTGCTGGTGTCACCACGCTACAAATGGCAAAGCGCTGGGTGGGGATCAGTGCAGCCGCCTGGTCAATCACTGCACGCACTGCTGTGTTGGCGGTGCCGATAATGGCGTACGAGGTCAGCAGTGCGCCCAACCAGTGCGTGGCGTTGATGACATCGGGGCCCGAAATCCCCGGGAAGAGGTATTTGTTGCCCCCCGAAAAGCCGACCACTTCATGCGGGAAGACGGGCCCACAAATCACGATGTGGTCGTGCGTCAGCACGGCGCGATTGATGCGTACCGGCACGTCATCCGTATACAGCCCACCACTGAGTCGGGTCATCGTAGCACTGTCAATGGTACCAATCTGCACCAGCGTCTGTGGATCCTGCCAGGTGTGGTTGAGCACCTGGATGTCGGGCTCACTGACGCACACCTGCGCCACATCACAGCCGAGGAGCTGGTTGAGGGCGGTGGCATCCATGGCAGGGTGCGTCCCCAGTGCCACCATCCATGTCTGCAGGTGTGCACCAGCACGACGCAGGGCGGCACGCACGATGGTGAAGTAGCGTGGCATGGGCATGGTGCGGGTGGCATCGGGGATGAGTACGAGCACCCGTTGCCCACGAAAATCACGTTGCGCAATACCAGCCTGAATCTGTGACGCAAGTTGCACATCGTCCAGCACTGCATGCATGGGAATCCTCCTGTTGTCTAGACGCCACTAAATGCCGAAAAACCACCATCCACGGTAATGACCTGCCCAGTCACAAACGCCGAAGCAGGCGACAAGAGCCACAGCATCGCCCCCACCAAATCGTCGGGGTGACCGAAGCGTTGCATGGGAGTATGTGCCAAAATCTGCTGCCCACGTGGCGTGAGTGTCTGCCCGTCGGCTTCACGGAGTAGAAAGCGATTCTGCTCCGTAAAAAAGAAGCCTGGCGCCAGCGCATTGACACGAATAGTGGGTGAGTATTCCAGCGCCATGTGTGTGGCCAGCCAGCGCGTAAAGGTGTCAAGCCCCGCTTTGGCGGCCGAATAGGTGACCACACGCGTCAGCGGACGCACCGTGCTCACCGACGAAATATTGAGCACCACGCCATGCCCCTGTGCCACAAAATGTGGCAAAACGTGCTGTGATAGCTGGATGGCGCTAAACAGGTTGACATCGACGACCTCGTGCATGGCGGCGGCTGGCAGTGCAAAAAACGACTGCGCGCCCGTGGTAGCCTGGGGGCGATTGCCACCCGCACCGTTGATGAGGGTATCAATTGGTCCGAGTGTGAGCACCTGCGCAACTGCCGTGGCAATCTGGTCGGCAGCACCCAAGTCGGCGGGTACATAGGCGAGTTGTGGTGGTGGCAGATCGGCAAAGTGCGCCTGCGCCTGGTCAGGGTTGCGCGTGAGCAACACCACATGCGCACCGTGGGCAACGAGGGCGCGCACCATGCTCCGACCCAGCACACCACTGCCACCACTCATGAGCACACGGCGCTGCGAAAAGTCGAAGGCTTGGCGCATATCGATGTTGGACATATTATTCCTCGTGCATGACGTGGGTAATGGTGTGCTCCATCATACCACGGGCACGGCGCTCCGTCAGCACGCTCCACCAGACGACACCCGTGGCGAGCATACCAGACATCAGTACCAGCGGGGTCGGCCATACCCCCACCCAGACACGCCACAGGCGTTGCACCATGAGCAAGGCAATGATGAGTGTCAGGCGCCAGAGCTGTGTGGGCGTACGTGCACGTTGCCACAACCACGCCAAGGGAATAACGAGGTGCGCACTATAGGACTCCCAACTGACAGGTGCACACCATAGCATGACGGGGATGGCACACACCAGATTGGTCAGCGCATCAGCTGCATGGCGCCAACACCACCACAGCGTCCCCAGCGCCACACCCATCACCAGCATAACCGGTACCCATTGTGCGAGGATTGGCTGTGACCACAACGGGGCAATGGTCGTCGGGGCAATCCCACCCGTTTGGATGATCGTCTCCTGGAATAATCGTGTCACGCCAGCCCACAGCGACTGATTGACGGGATGTGTGACGCTGACAGCGGCTTTGATGCGTACTATGTCGATCCATGTGGCTGTCAGCACCCAGCCCCACCACCACACGCCAGCGAGCACCACAAGCACCATGGTAACAACGGCAGTCAGGCTGGCGCGCCACTGTTTTTGCCAGAAAAACACCAGAAATAACCCACTCAACTGCACCTTGGCGGCCATGATTATACCGGCCACGGCACCAGCCATCATAGAACGATGCCGTCGGAGCTCATACCAGACCAAAAGCATTGCCAGCGTGATGAAGTGGGTGATTTGCCCGAGTAGCACGGTATCACTCATAGCAGGGAGCACGATGAGCGTGATAATGAGTAGGCGTTTGGGCCAGCTAGGCATAGAGAAACGACGCACCACCAGCACTCCCAGTGCACCCCACGCACACAGGTTGAGCAGGTACCAGCAGGTGGCGGCCGTGGGGTATGACAACCACGTCAGTGGCACCCAGAGCACGGCAAAGAGCGGTGGATACAAAAAGGGAATTGTGCCAGGAGCGGGTGCCAGATAGATGGGCTCTCCGGTGCGCAACGCCACAGCGGCATCGTAGTAGCTCCGGAAGTCGATTTGACTGGGAGTCGCCAAAAAGTACGGTAGCGTGCGTAGCCAGATGAGCATCGCAACCGCTAGCACCACCCCATGCGCACACAGCGCCCACTGCCACATATTCCAGCGCCGCATGCTTAGCTCCGCCCGCGTCGCGGTGGACGTGGCGGTGGCACCACATCATCGACAACTTGCGACTCCTCGCCTGCCACCTGCTGTGGGTCGGGGGATGCGGGCGACTGCCGTGTCCGTGGCGGCGGCGCAGGTACAGGATCAGGCACAGGCGCGGGTTGCACGCTGGCTAGCTCCTCGCGCCAGGCCAGTCGTTCGGCAACCCGCACCTCGAAGCCACGGTCGCTGGGATGGTAATAGCGCCGCCCGCGCAGATTGTCGGGGAAGTGCACCTGGTCGACCTGCGCATCGGCAGCATCGTGGGCATACTGGTAGCCACGCCCGTACCCCAGTCCTTTCATCAAGTTGGTGGGAGCATTGCGTAGATGGAGCGGTACAGGGTCGTTACGCGTCTGCGCTACATCTACTAGCGCTTGCTTGTAGGCCACATAGGCAGCGTTGCTTTTGGGGGCTTGCGCCAGATAGAGTACCAGGTTGGCAAGGGCCAAATCACCCTCAGGCTGACCGAGGAAGTGTACCGTCTGCTGAATGGCCGTGGCAATCACGATAGCCTGCGGGTCGGCGAGGCCGATATCCTCTACCGCAATGCGCATCATGCGCCGCGCGATGTAGAGCGGGTCTTCGCCACCTTCGAGCATGCGGCCCAGCCAATACAACGCGGCATCCGGGTCACTACTGCGAATTGATTTATGCAAAGCTGAGATGGCATCGTAGTGGAGCTCACCGTTTTTGTCATAGCGCGTGGCGCGGCTTTGCAGGGCTTCGCGCATGTCGTCCACGGTAATCAGGCGTTTGCCACCCACACCAGGCGCTTTGGCAGATACGGCGGCTTCGAGGGCATTGAGCGCCACGCGCGCATCGCCGTTGGCCATGTCAATCAGGTAGCCACGGGCATCAGTAGCAAGCAGGGGTTCGAGGGTGGCGAGGCCATTGAGACGGTCTGTCACTGCACGGTCAATCAGCAGACCAAGCTGCTCGTCACTGAGTGACTCCAGCACAAAAATACGCGCCCGCGAGCGCAACGCCGGGTTGACTTCAAACGATGGATTCTCAGTGGTCGCACCGATGAGGATGACGGTGCCGTCTTCGACATGGGGCAAGACAGCATCTTGTTGGGCTTTGTTGAATCGGTGAATCTCGTCGATAAACAGCACGGTGCGCTGGCGATACATGCCGAGGCGGTCACGCGCCTCGCTGACCACACGGCGCAAATCGGCGACGCCCGCAGTGACGGCCGACAACGGCTCGAAGTGGGCTTTGGTATGCTCAGCAATGACACGCGCCAGCGTAGTTTTGCCACAACCAGGTGGCCCCCACAAAATCATAGAAAAAAGCGTGTCATGTTCGATGGCACGTTGCAAGATGCGCCCATCACCGATGATGGTCTGTTGCCCGACCATCTCGGCGAGTGTTTTGGGGCGCATGCGCGCCGCAAGGGGCGCTTGGCGCTGGAGCTCTTGGGCACTGCTATCAGCGAATAAATCGCGTTGTGGACTGGGCATGGCACACCCCACCTTTGGT
>JBKCGB010000148.1:0-4183 GCA_046303375.1 Roseiflexaceae bacterium | reverse complement strand
GTGTGGTGGCGCAACTCGTCCCCGATGACACGCACAAACGCTACCACATTGCCATCGTGAGTGGTGCCGATGCGGCGCAAATCGCTGCCGCCAAAGCCGCCGGTACGGTACGTGAGAGCCGGTTGTACCCGCCCCATGGCGGCATCGACACCCCGATTGCCAGCCTGCGTCGTGACTTGCGGATGTGGCTCGCAGACGACATTGTGCCGCGCCCCGATGACGTCTTCCAAGAACGCCTCTATTGCATCCGTTGGATCGAGACCTATCGTGATGACGCCGGTCGTAGCCGTACGCGCTACCACTTTACCGCCCCCGATGCCGCCGATTTGGCTCGCGAAGCCCAGGTGCTGGCGTTGCTCAATGAACGGATGCGTGACTGGCAAGCCCAGGGGATTGTGCCGAATTTGGCGATTGAAGGCGGCGAAAATAATAGCCAACCCATTCGTGAACGTGGCTGGACGCATTGGCATCACCTCTATACCCCGCGCCAGTTGCTCTATCATGGCTTGATTGGTGCCCAAATCGCCGCGATTAGCGATGACGTGCTCCAGACTGCACTGAGTGTGGTGGGGATGAATACGTTGTTAGATTACAACTCAAAATTGTGTGGGTGGGTGTCTAGTTTATTAAAAAGTGGTGGTAATGGAGCAATTAATCACACATTTGCCAACCAAGCTCTCAACACCAACTACAACTATCCCAGCCGTGGTGCCAAGTTGCTGTCAGATATTTTTGTGCGCTACCAGCCGATTGCGTTTGCTCATATTACCACCGACACGCAGGTACGCAACGGCGATGCCCGTACCATTCCTTTCGATGCAGACATCTGGATTACCGACCCCCCCTATGCCGATGCCGTCAATTACGAAGAAATCACCGAATACTTTGTGGCCTGGGCGCAGCCCGTATTGCAGGCCCAAGGTTGGGCTCGCGACACGCAACGCGCGCACGCCGTCAAAGGCAACGACGATGGCTTCCGGCGTGCCATGGTGGAATGCTATCAGCGCTTGGCGCAACAGATGCCAGCCAACGGCCTGCAAGTGGTCATGTTTACCCACAAAGATGCCGCCGTCTGGGCCGATTTGGCCTTGATTCTATGGTCGGCCGGGTTACGTGTGACCGCCGCCTGGACCATCGCCACCGAAACTAATTCGGCGCTCAAGGTGGGGAATTATGTGCAGGGCACCGTGATTTTGGTGCTACGCAAGCGCCGCGACGACGACGCCGATGTCATGTTCCTCGACGAAATCCCTCCCCTCATCGATGCCGAAGTGCGCCACCAGCTCGATGCCATGATGCAGCTCGACGGTACCGCCCACAGCATGTTTAACGACACCGATTACCAGTTGGCCGCCTATGCAGCCGCCTTGCGCGTGTTGACCGCCCAGCGCCTAGCCGACCTCGACCCGCAACGTGAATTGTTGCGCCCGCGCCAACGCGGTGTGCAAGGCAAAGTTGAGCAAGTCATCGCCAATGCCATTGCGATCGCCTGCGACCATTTGGTGCCGCTCGGCTTGCCCGCCGACGAATGGCGCCGCCTGAGCATGATCGAACGCTTCTATCTCAAGGCGCTCAGCTACGATGCTCATGGCGAGCGGCGCATCGGGATGATGCAAGAGCTGGCGCGGGGCTTTGGGATAAATGATTACGAGCAATTACTCGCCAGTGGCCGCGCCAACGAAGCACGGGTTGCCACCCCCAGCGAATTACGCGACGGCAATCTGCGTAATGGTGAATTCGCTACGTCGCTGTTGCGCCACGTCTTGATGGCCATCTATGTCACCACCAAATACGATGATGCCGCTCGCGGCTTGCTGTGGATTAGCACCGAAGTGCCCAATTATTGGGATATGCGCGACCGCATCATTGTGCTCCTCGACTACATGCAGGCCCTCGTCTATCAAGACCAAATGCCCCATTGGCAACGTGACGGCCAAAGTGCGGCTATTTTGCTGGGTGCCGTCCGCAATCATCATCTCTAGGCGTTCAGCACCACCCCGAAAGGAATCACGCATGATCCAGCGTCTGAGTTCGCGTACTGCCACGCTCGCCACATACCTGACCACGCGCCTGCAGGGTGCGAATCGCTATGACCGCATCGCCGGTTATTTTTGCTCTTCGTTGTTGCAGGTGGCGGGTGAAGCCTACCACCAAGTCAGTGGCCAGATTCGCGTGGTCTGCAACGGTCGCCTCAACGACTACGATGCCCGCAACGGCTATGCCGCCCAAATGGCCTTGCGCCAGCAATGGCAAGAATTCGTCCCTGCTCACATCCTCGCCCCTGCTGATGGCGTGACGTCGCAACGCCTTACACAACTCTATGAATTGTTGGTGAGTGAGTGCCTCGTGGTGCGGATCGTGCCCGACCGTGCCTTTGGCATGATGCACGGCAAAGCAGGGGTGATTTATTATCCCCACCAGCCGGCCTGCACCTTCCTCGGGAGTGTCAACGAAACCATGGCGGGCTGGAGCCAAAACTACGAAATGTTGTGGGAAGACCAGAGTGCGGACGGTGTGGCCTGGGTACAACAAGAGTTTGAGGCGTTGTGGCTGGCCGGCCAAGAGTTCCCCTTGCCCCCCGAAATCATTGTGGATATTGGGCGTCTGGCCAAGCGGCGCGTCATCAGCGTCCAAGACTGGCGTGACAATCTGCACCGCGACCCGGCGAGTGTTATCGTCGAATCACCGATTCAGCGCATCGATGTCGGGCTGTGGGAGCATCAGAAGTTTTTCATCAAAAAAGTCTACGAAGACCACATCGGTCCGCATCGGCAAGCCCGCTACATCCTCGCTGACCAAGTGGGATTGGGCAAAACGCTGCAATTGGGGCTGGCAGCCAAATTAATCGCCTTGCTCGACGATGCCCCCATCCTCATCATTTGCCCACGCACCTTGACAAAGCAATGGCAAAACGAGCTCAGCGAAAAAATGGGTGTACCTTCGGCCATCTGGGAGGCAAATTGTTGGTACGACGAACAAGACCGGGCGTTGCGTGTCCCGATTACGCAGTGTCCGCGCCGAGTGGGGATTGTGTCGCAAGGGTTGATTACCAACACCACCACCAACGTCGTCACGCAATTGCTAGACCTGCGCTATGCCTGTGTGATTGTCGACGAGTCACATCGGGCTCGGCGGCGCGACATCACCGATGGGCGTAGATTGGCCGATGCTCCGCCCAACAAGCTACTCGATTTTGTGCAAAAAATCGCCGTGCGCACCACCACCATGTTGCTGGCGACTGCTACTCCCGTGCAAATCGACCCCATCGAAGCCTGGGATTTGTTGCATGCCCTCGCCCAAAACGCACCCCACGTCCTCGGGAGCGAGTATAGTCGCTGGCAATGCGACATCAGCGTGGCACTGAATCTGGTGATGCAACGCAGCGACATCCCCCGCGACCTCGGCACGCAGTGGGAATGGTTGCGCGACCCGTTGCCGGCGGCTGCCGTGAGCCATGATGCCCGCCAATTGCGCCGGGAGTTGGGGATTGCCGACCGCGTGGTGCATGTCGACGGCAGCGCCCTCGAGCAGTTGTCGCGGGGTGAAAAACAACGTATCCGCGACTGGTTCCCCGAATACATTTCGCAGCACAATCCGATCATCCAGCACATTGTGCGGCGCAGTCGCGACCAACTCGAGCGCGAAATTAACCCGCAGACGGGCCAACCCTACCTCAAGCGCATCGAAGTCCGGTTATTGGGTGAGCGTGACAGCGAAGCCATCTCTTTGCCCATCCACCTCAAAAAAGCCTACGAATGCGCCGAAATTTATACGCACCATTTGGGCAAACGCATGCACGGTGCCGGCTTCATCAAAACCTTGTTGTTGCGGCGTATGGGGAGCAGTATTGCTGCGGGCAGACAAACGGTCGACCGCTTGCTGGCGCGCGATGATCGGGCCTTTGTTGACGACGATGACGATTTCGAGCGTGGTGATTATGCGGTATTGACGGTGATGAGTGATGCCGAGCGCCACGCCTTAGAAGCATGTCGCGAACATTTGCTGGCCAACCACGACCAAGACCCCAAAGCGGCGCGGGTGGTCGATTTGTTGCGCGGGCAACGCTGGCTGGCACAAGGGGTGATTATTTTTAGTCAATATTACGATACTGTGGCCTGGTTGGCCGACTTTCTCAAAGACGCCTTCCCGAGTGAGCGGGTGGCCGTCTATGCGGGTGGGGGGC
>JBKCGB010000147.1:0-7166 GCA_046303375.1 Roseiflexaceae bacterium | reverse complement strand
TCGTCAACAGAGACATACTGCACGCGCTGTTGATCGTGTAGCATGGCGTGTTCGGGACCAATGGCCGCATAGTCGAGTCCTGCCGAAATGCTGTGGGTCAACGAAATTTGTCCATCGTCGTTTTGCAGGATGTACGTGTAGCTCCCCTGCAATACGCCTTTGCTGCCCCCTTCGAAACGGGCTGCATGGTTGCCAAAGGTGATGCCGCGCCCACCAGCCTCGACACCGCGCATGGCCACACTCTTGTCATTGAGGAAGGGGTGGAACAGACCGATCGAATTCGAGCCACCACCCACACACGCAATCAGCATGTCTGGTAACCGCCCTACCGCTGCCACGATTTGCTCGCGTGCCTCTTGCCCGATCACACTCTGAAAGTCACGCACCATGGTGGGGTACGGATGTGGACCGAGTGCGGAGCCGAGCAAGTAGTAGGAATCCGGGTTTGTCACCCAGTCACGCATGGCATCGTTGATGGCATCTTTGAGTGTGCGTGAACCGGTGGTCACACCGCGTACCTCGGCGCCGAGTAAGCGCATGCGAAAGACGTTGGGCTTTTGGCGTTCAATGTCGTCGACGCCCATGTAGACCACACATTGCATGCCCAGTAGCGCACAGACTGCGGCTGTTGCTACACCGTGCTGACCAGCGCCAGTTTCAGCGATAATACGGGTTTTGCCCATGCGTTTGGCGAGCAACCCTTGGCCGAGGGCGTTGTTGATTTTGTGGGCGCCTGTGTGCGCTAAATCCTCGCGTTTGAGGTAAATTTGTGCACCACCACAGTGTTCACTGAGGCGTTTGGCGTGTGTGAGCGCGGTAGGCCGCCCAATAAACGTGGCTTGCAAGTGGCGGAGCTCTTGCCAGAACGAGGCATCATCTTGGATGGAGGCATAGGCGTCGATGAGTGTTGCTACGGCGGGGGCAAGTGTTTCAGGGATGAAGCTCCCACCATATTGACCAAACATCCCAGGGCGTGATGAAACGGCAGTCATACGATGTACCCTCTCGTTATACAGGAATGGCGAGTGTGTCACACAAAAACGCATACTCAAGTGCGGTATCAATGAGCGCATCATAACGACCACTTTTGCCCGCATGCCCGGCATGCATATCTGTCATCAAATAGTAGCGTCCGTGTGGTGTGAGTGCCCGTAGTTTGGCAATCCATTTGGCAGGCTCCCAGTACTGCACCCGCGGATCATTGAATCCTGCAGTCATAAGTATGGCCGGGTATGACGCAGTTGTGGTGTTGTCGTACGGCGAATACGCCAGCATGGTATGGAACTCGCTGGCGACGTGGGGATTGCCCCATTCTTCGTATTCAGGCACCGTCAACGGGATACTCGGGTCGAGTATCGTATTGATGACATCCACAAAGGGTACAAGCGCCACGGCAGCCGCAAATAATGCGGGTCGCTGTGTGACTACGGCACCAATTAATAAGCCACCTGCACTGACCCCACGGCAGGCAAAGCGTGCCGATGACGTGTATTGCTGGGCAATCATGTAGTCGGCACACGCCATAAAATCATCGAACGTGTGTTGTTTGTGGGCGAGTTTGCCCGCCAGGTACCATGCCTTGCCCATTTCGCTCCCACCGCGGATATGGGCTAGGGCAATCACCACACCGCGTTGGAGCAGCGACAACCGTTGGTGCACAAACCCCACACTCAGATTGGCGCCATATGCGCCATAGCCGATCAGCAGTGCGGGTGCTGCGCCATCGCATGCCACGTCGCGGTGGCGCACGATGGTCAGGGGTACTGGGGTGCCGTCGTTGCTCGGAGCAAAGACGCGTTCGAGGATGTATGCGGCTGGGTCGTGAGTGGTATCGGCGATATGTTGGCGGTAGATGACCGTTTGTGTGTGCTGGCGCATGTCGTACGCCATCATCGTCACTGGCGTGATGGGGGTGGCATAGGTGTACCACACCACCTGACTCGTGTAGCGTTGCACGTCGCACGATGCAATCGTGTAGGTGGCATCGTTGAACTGGATGTCGTGACGTGCACCCTGACTGTCGTACACTTCGCCGTACTGTAGCCCACCACGGCGCACCCACAGCACACACGTTTCTACGAAAATATCCATGCGTTCGATAAAGGTATCCTGCCGATGTGCCATGAATTCCTGCCATGTGCTGGCGTCGCGGTGTTTGGTGAGGATGCGATTATTTTCGGCATCCGCATTGGTACGCACAAAGATGATGTCACCACGGAGTGCAACGCTGTACTTGACATCGGGTACCCGTGGCATGACGCACAGAGCAGGGCGCATATTGCTGCCATCAAAGAGCCACACTTCACTCGAGCTACTACTTTGACTCGTCACAATAAAGACCTGTTGGTCGCCACTCACGTCGAGTCCCACATTGAAGAGTTCGTTGGGTTCGTGGAAGAGGCACTCGGCGTGTGCCAAGGGGCGTTGCCACTGCCAGCTCCACACACTCGACGGGCGCCAAGCTTCGTCGGGGCGCACAAATGCCAGTGTGTGCCCATCCTGTGACCAGGCCAGCCCATAGTAGACATCGGGCACCGGCTCGACCATCTCAGCACCATCATGAATACGCCGGATATGCAACCGAAAGCGCTCACTACCGTTGGAATCGAATAACAGTGCAATATAGACCCCGTCTGGACTCACCGCCCAGTCGCCCAGTTTGAAAAATGATGCACCCGCAGCTTCGCAGGCCAGATCACAGACGAGCTGTGCTGGTGCATCTGCTGTGCTGGCACGCCGCATCAACGCCGGGTATTGCTGGTCAGCGTGGTACTTGAAGAAGTAGTGGAAGTCACCAATCGGGTACGGTGCACCCTCATCGTCGGGGACGATACGTGCCTGGAGCTCGGCGAGTAAGGTTGCACGTGTCTGTGCAGATATATGCTGGTCGAGATAGCTGTTTTCGGCAGCCAAGTAGGCGTGCACGGCGGGATTTTCGCGTTCGCGCAACCAAAAGTAGTCATCGTGCAGGGTGGTGCCATGTACGACTGTTGTTCGAGGTATTTTGTGAGCAATCGGAGGGTTAGACATGGTGAAACGCTTCTCGTTGATAGACCCATGCTCATTATACCATTGACCGTCCGCACCATGGTATGATGGCAGGAAGGGTGCAATGAAAAGGTTCGGGTATGCAACACGTGTGGCGCACGATTTGGCTGGGACTATTTGTA
Source organism: Roseiflexaceae bacterium (assembly GCA_046303375.1). GTDB lineage: Bacteria > Chloroflexota > Chloroflexia > Chloroflexales > Roseiflexaceae > UBA965. The sequence continues at coordinate 3,996 of JBKCGB010000147.1, read as the reverse complement.
ATGAGCTGGTGTGTGGCGAGCATAGGACCGTCTCCGGTGATGGCAGCCCCGCGCGCTGATACCGTTGAACGCGATTTGCCCGCATATCTCGCACAGTTTCCCGGACCACTTGCCACCTATTCAGATGGCACACGTACTGCTGCAGGAGTGATTCGTGCCGCTGCCGATTATTATGGGGTCAGTGTGCGTGTATTGCTGGCTGTGCTTGAGGCGAGTAATCAGCTCCTCAGCCGCAGTGATACGCCTGCTGCCGTGTTCGACCACCCGATTAGCACTGCCACAACTGCTCCGACCGGGTTTGCCCTGCAAATTGATTGGGCTGCGGCGCAGGTGCGTGCGGGAATGGGACCATATACACAAGCCCCCGTTGTGCGTTTTAGCGATGGTCTGACTGCAACCATTAATCTCGACCAAGCTCCCGAAGGTGTCGCCATACAACGCCTCTTTGCACAGGGACGCACCAAGAGTGAATGGGTGGCAACGGTCACCGCGTTTGTGCGGGCGTTTCGCTTTTTGTTCAACGATGAGCTCATCAAAGAGTCGCCCATACGTCCACCAGCCGTTGCCGGCTTTTTGCGGCGTCCCTGGCAAGCTGGTGTACGTGTGCGTCATCTGGCCTATTTTGATCATCAATTTCCCACAGTTGACTCACAGGCGGATGACGATGGTGTCGTTGTCACCTATCTTGGTCATAACGATGTGCAATATGACGGTCATGATGGGCACGATTACGTCTTCCCCGACCAACTGATTGGCACACCCATTCTCGCGGCAGCGGATGGGGTCGCATTTGCCAGCACCCATCGTGGCAATGGTGTCTACATCCAGCATGCTGACGGTTATACGACCGTCTATTGGCACCTCGATCGCTTCAGCAAACGCTTTGCTGATACCATTGATAGCGGTCAAGGCGTGTCGGTGCGTGCCGGTGATGTGATTGGTAGTAGTGGGCGCAGTGGGTTTGTGCATGGGACACCGCACCTGCACTTTGAGGTGCGCCGGCACGGCAAACAAGTTGATCCATATGGCTGGTATGGCCAGGGTGTGGATCCGTGTCTCAGTTATGCGGGCTGTGGCACGAGTACCTGGTTGTGGAGCGATAGCCTCCGTGGCGAGTTTGATTTTACGCCACCCTCTATGGTTGCAGCGATGCCACCCCTCCCATTGACCATGGTCGTGTCACCGCGGGCTGATATGCGATTGTTTGCATCATTTGATGAACACGTGTCACCAGAACTGGCCACGAGCCCATTTGCGCTTGCGGGCACCGTTGCGCTAGTACCCGGCTACCGGGGCAATGCCATGCGCATGACACCGAATGCGCAAATGACGTTGTTCAATCCATCCAATGCAGTGTCTGCGGGTGGAGTATCTGCGTGGGTTGATACGCACGCCACCGAGGCAGGGCGGCACTATGTGTTTGCGACGAGTGCTGCACCCGATACGGCGCCCATCTATGCTGGCACCATTGCGTTGTATTATGATGTGGCGAGTGATGGCAGTGCGGTATGGGTGCTTTGGGTGGTTGATGATACCGGCACGCACACAGAGCTCCGTCATCCGGATCAGCACCAGACAGCTGGCTTTCAGCATGTCACCGCCACCTGGGATCATGAGCGTGCCCGTGTGACGCTTGCTATCAACGGGGTGCTTGTGACAGCCCAGGATGCGGTGCTCATGCCCACGACCATTGGTGATTCCATCACGTTTGGGCGTTTCCCCAATAGCATGGCATCGCAGCTCTCCATTGATGAAATCATTGTGTGGCGTGGTGTGCCAAGTACAACTGATGTGTGGTTGGTGATGCACGGTGACGATGTGCCCATCATTCAACATCCACTACAACCAACAGATACATATGTGGCGGTGCAGCTCAACGTACCGGCACAGACCCATGATCCGGTGGTCATGATGCGTGTGGTGGTGGACGGGCATTCGAGTGACCCGATGCCGTTGGTGGCTCGTTTTGCTGCTGCGCTTCCGCCAGTGGCTGACGATGAAAGTGAGCGTCTTATTGAGCTCGTTGTCGAGCTTACGACGCGTTCAGGGGCATTGCAACGATTGGTTGGTGTGGTAATGCGGAATCCGCCTGTGGCCACGTCAGTGGCCCGCATCTATCGATAGGCGTGTCATGAGTGCTGCACACATCGCACTAATTTTGTGGCGTACACCGCACCAAGCACGGCGCTATTTGAGGCATCGTGAGATACCAAAAGCTTCTTGGGGCGATCGTATTGCCGCGTGGCGCCCAGTGCCGCAGTGGGCGCGCCAGCACCCGTTATTGGAACGGATTATGCGTTTGCCGGTCCTTCAACGCTATGCGTTGGTGCAACTTGCCTATCCACACATTGAAGGACCGCAAAAAAATCCCCGCCTCTTGCTCTTTGCGTTGCGTGCATGTATGCCGCTTGTGGTTGCCAAACATACAATGCCATTTGCACCGCCGTTGCAATGTGCACAGTATCAGGTGTTGTTGGCCAGTGGGCAAACGCAAACCATGCAGGTGCATCTCCGCCAGTGTGCACGCTGTCAGCGTGATGTACGTCTGTTTGCGTATACACGACATGCAGTAATCGCTGCCATTGCTGCAACACAACTGCCAGCGTTTGATGTCGCACCACCCCCCCGAGTACTTGGTCAGGTGATCATCGTCCTCAACCTGTTGCTCTGTTTTGTGGTGCCGTTGTGGGGGATGTCGCCGGTGGTCAATGCACTGACTACTGCATCACCGCAGCAGTTGGTCAGGCGGGCTGGTGCGCGCCTCTATCAACCACCAGTGCTTGCTGACGGCATGCAGTGGTATCAACGATACGAGCTCTTTTGGTACTTTCGTGATGGCAGTGTGGCATTGCTCAACGGTGAGCTCTGGTATAGTCGGTCACCAGCGCAGTATCGTGTCGAGTTGACTCACTACGCCGGTGGGAGCCCCTACGAACGTGACATTGCGACGCAGGCATTTCGGTTGTATGTGATTGCAGCAGTGTATGCTCCCGATGTATGGCCGCCAAGCACGCAGAGCATGCGTGTCATCATGCCAATGGCTAGTCAGCTGCCGCAGCAGGCACTGGAATGGCGCTTGCGCCAAGGCGCGTGGGGTATGCCGGCGGCGGTGTTGCGCCACATGCATGACGATGACTCACTCATGCTCATCGGAAATACGGTTGCAGATGATGGCACTGCACTGCTCCGTGTCCAAACGGATACATGGTGGGCAGATATTGATCCACAGCAGGGACAGTTGTATGCGTTGTGGCAACGCCATACAGATGCACCGCAGATGCGCTGGCGCATGCGCTGGCACGAAATATCTGCAGTGAGTGATTCACGCACGTTTGTGATAACCCAGCCACAAAACGGTGCAGTCGAAAGCCGCTCACGTCCTGCTATCCATCCCGCATTACCGCAGATTGCTGATCAAACACCGGCTGTACGTGCTGCCGATACGGTACAGTTTGAAACCGCATCCCAACGCTGTGAGGCCACGCTTTCGGATGTCTATGTGGCGCATTGTCGTGATATGCTCTCAGGCGTTGATACAGTGTATACTGTGGGAGGAATTCCCTAGCGTAGCGGTGTGCTGACGCTATGGTTGTTGAGACGAGGAGCTCGTATCGTGCAAGCATTAATTGCAGCAGTTGCTGCCGCCAAAATCGTGGCCATTGTACGCCTTGAACACTACGACCGTGCGGTTGATGTGGCGCAGGCCCTGTATGCTGGTGGGATTACCGCAATCGAATACACGTTGACGGGGAGTGGTGCGTTTGCTGCGATTACCCGTGTGCGTGCCGCCATGGGTGACCGTATGCTGATAGGGGTGGGTACGGCGTTGACTGAGGCAGATGCACAGGGTGCTATTGATGCTGGGGCGCAATTTTTGGTGACACCAGCGGTGCGCCCGGCAGTGGTGGCTGTAGGGGTGCGTGCCGGTGTGCCTACTGCGTGTGGTGCTATGACACCCAGCGAAGCACTGACGGCACACGAAGCTGGCGCTGCCTT
>JBKCGB010000146.1:0-17665 GCA_046303375.1 Roseiflexaceae bacterium | reverse complement strand
TCCCAGAACTTCCAGGTGTGTTTTTTGGCGGTGGCTTCGTCAAATTCGATGCCCAGCCCTGGTGCTTGTGGCACATCAAAGACGTTGCCGTTGAGTTTGGGGTTGACGGGAAAGAGTACGTCCACGTCGTTGATGCCCTCGCCCTTGTAGAGATTCTCGCTGGGTGACACACGTACTTCGAGCCAGGCGAAGTTGGGCACGGCAGCGGCCAGATGGATGGTGGCGGCGGTGCAGACAGGCCCGAGTGGATTGTGGGGCATCAGGTCGATGTAGTGCGTTTCGGCCCAGCCGGCGACTTTCATCGATTCGGTGAAGCCACCCACGTTGCAGATGTCGAGGCGGGCAAAATCAGTCAGGTGGCGTTCGATGTAGGGGGCGAATTGCCACTTGCTGGCGAATTCTTCGCCGACGGCAAATGGGATGGGTGTCATTTTGCGCAGTGCTTCGTAGGCCTCCGGGCTTTCGTCGCGGATGGGTTCTTCGAGGAAGTCGATGGTGCCGTTGGGCATACGCTGACAAAAGCTGGCTGTCTCGGCGATCGAGAGCCGGTGGTGGTAGTCGATGCCCAGTGTCAGCTCGTCACCGAGGCGTTCGCGGATTTTGACGAGTGTCTTGGCGGTGAGTCCGAGGGTTTCGCGTGGTTCAAAGACGCCTTCGCCGTGATCGCGGGGTGACAGCATTCCGGTACGAATGACGCGCCAGCCGTGATCCCATAGCAGTTGGGCACTGGCAATCATCTGCTCGGGCGTGCCACCCGATGTGGTGACGAAGCAGGGGATGTGGGTGCGGTGTTGGCCGCCGAGGAGCTGGTGTACGGGCACGCCCAGCGCCTTGCCGGCGATGTCGTAGAGGGCGATGTCGATGGCACTTTGGGCGGCAGTGAGTACACGCCCACCCTCGAAGTACTGGCTGCGGTACAACTCTTGCCAGATGCGCCCCATGTGCATCGGGTTCTGGCCAATCAAAAACTGGCGGAAGTGGTTGATGGCACCGATGACGGCGAGCTCACGACCGCTCAGACCAGATTCACCGAGACCGTAAATACCCTCGTCGGTTTCAACTTTGACGACGAGTTGGTTGCGTACCCCCACCCACAGCGGATAACACTTGATGTCGCGAATTTTCATGTGGTACTCCTCTTGATTAGGCGTCGTTGTGGCGCCAGCCGAGCAGACGTTCGGCTTTGCTACAGTCAAAAAATCCCGTGGTGCCGACCAAATGTGGTTTGTGGACTGCATTGGGGTAGTGGGTGCGTGCTAATACCTCACTGGGCGTGGCACTTGCGGTATCGGGGGCCACAATGTAGAAGACTTCGTGGCCACGCCAGCTGACATTCATGGCGGCCATGCAGGCGCGGGCTGCGGCAGTCGGTTTGACATACGCCCACAGATGTTTGATGCCTGGCGTTGAGTTATCCCAGTTGTTGAGGGCGGTCTCACGCTCGGTGATACCGTGGAAGCGCAGGCTGCTGATGGCGACATCGCTACGGCGCCGCCCAAAAGCATCGCCCTGTGCTTCAAGTACCCACTTGGAGAGCGAGTAGGGGTCCTCGGCGTAGCAGGGGTGCTGTTCGTCGAGGGGGAGGTAGTCATAGCGCGGCGCCCGGCTAAAGACACCACCAATAGCATTGATGCTCGACGCCATACAGATGTGGGTAATTCCCACTGTTTCTGCGGCCAACAACACGTTGTAGCTCCCTGTCGAGTTTTCGTTGTAGACGACAGGTGCAGGTGCATTCATGGGTGAGCGATGAGCGGCCAAATGGATGACGCCTTGGCACCCGGTCAGCGCCGCAACGACTTGACCAAAGTCGGTGACATCGACGACGAGTGCTTGTGAGCCGAGTGGGTTACCGGCCACGCGTGGGGGCATAGTGCGGTCGATGCTCACCACTTGGTGACCATGCTCAATCAGCATGGGGATGAGCACTTTGGCGAGATCCCCGTTCCCTCCTGTGACTGCGATTTTCATTGATGTACTCCTTGTATTCCAGAAACACTCACACCATCGGGTGCGATTCTGTGGCGTGTAGGGCATGAATGGCACGTATACCACTCTGGGCATCATTCATATGTGCCTGCATCAGCAAACGAGCTTGGGGCGCATTACGCTCATAAATGGCATCGGCGATTAAGCGGTGATATCGTACTGCACGACTCGTCATCCCCTGCTCTTTGCTGGTGAGTTGTCTACTCAGGGCAAACAACTCACGCACGCCCTGTATCATTTGTTGTAATACTGAGTTGTGGGCTGCACAGGCGATTGCATGGTGAAAAGTCGTATCAGCATCAACAAAATCCAATCCAGCCAGCACGTTTTGCTCCATGGTAATCGCAAGCTGGCAGATTTCGTTGAGCTCGGCAGGTGTCCCTCGTATGGCTGCAAGTGCCGCTAATTCGGGTTCGATGAGACAGCGTGCTTCGGCAAGTGCCACGATGTTGGCAAGATTGGGTACAATCTCGTGTGCTGAGACCGCATCATTGCTCTGATTGCTGATCACAATCACGCCACGCCCGTGTTCGATGCGTACCATGCCCTGCGATTGCAATGAGCGCAGCGCTTCACGCACTGATCCCGTACTGACTTCGTAGTTTTGTGCCAAATGGGTAATACTTGGCAGGTGTTCACCAGGTGTCCATTCACCTGCGTAGATGCGCTGTTGCAGTGCGTGCAACAGCGAACGAAAAATATGTCCGTTACGCATGCGGCGCGTGGCGGTACTACGCAGATGTGGCATGGCGGATTCTCCTGGTGTGTCAACGAAATCGCAGTTCCCAGATACTCACGTCTTGACCAAACTCAAGCACATAAATGGTGTCTGCCACGATGGCTGCATCAATCGGGTTGCGCAGATTGCGTACAATCTGCCGGGCAGTCATCGTGTAGTTGTCACCACTCTGTTGCAGGCTGAGGGCAAGCATGTCTTGACCACGATCAGGTAGCGACCCTCCTGCAGCCCCCCAACTCAAAATGAATCCGCTTATGGTGCCCGTGTTGCGCCACGATGCAGGGAACGCATCATCGGCAAAGACTAAGCCGAGTGGCGAGCGATGCGGGGTAAAACTTGCCAACGTACTGCCTTCTTGGGACGCATTACGCACTTGTCCGCTGGCATCGCGGTAAAACGTCGCAGCTGGGCCAGAGTTGGCAATGGGGTCACGCATGGTGGCAGGTGCAGGCGGGTAGGTGGGATCGTTGCGGTAGGCACCGATTTGCACTGCCGTGAAATCTGGTTGCAGGAGTTTGTCTGCGTTCGGGTCGTAGTCACTGGCGCGTTGGGGGGTGTCTTGGTCGCCAAAACGCCATGGAAAGCCGTAATGACCGTCTTGTTGTACCCAATTCAACTCATCCGGGAAGTCAGCATCGGGGCCGTTGTCCCCCACGAACAACGCTCCATTCGGTGCGAATGCGGGGTCATACGCATTGCGGAACCCGCGTGCATAAACGTACGGCGCAATGGCAGTTTCATCGTTTTGGAGCACAACATTACTACTGTCGATAGCAAAACGATACATGCGTGCGGTCAGTGCTACTTCACGTGTATCGGGGAACGTGCCGTTTTGGTCTTCGACTTCACCGTGGTCAGTACGTGATCCACTACTCACAAAGAGCCATTTTTGGTCGGGACTCACCACAATCCCGTTGAAGAGGTGGTCGAATGGCGTATCACTGCGTGGATAGGGTGCAGTGCTTATCACCGTGTCCCACGTATAACTCGTCCCGTTCGGGCGCCCACGGCGCACAGTGGCTTTGGTGTTGGGGCCGTCGTTTTGGTTGCCGACCACAAACACGGTGCCGTCCTTGGCGACGGCCAAGCCGCTTGGGGTGGCCGCACCGAGCATATCGTTTCCACGGGCAATCATGCTCATGGTGCCATCATTGGGATTCACGCGGTATAGACCATCACCAATGGTGAGGAGCAGCAGTGATGACGTGGTTGCATCGTAGACGAGGCGAATACTGTTGAGTGGCACACCTGCCACTCTGCGCATGTCGATGCGGCTGTCGAGCAGAATTGGTCCATCAGCAAACGGTTGCCGAGGGGTAGTATCAACCAGATTACCAGTGGTATCGACTACCGGGACAGCTGTTGCAGTGGGCGGTGCTGGCGTCGGACTGAGGGTCGGCTCTGGCGAGTTGGTCGGTGCGAGCGTCGCCGGCACCGGTGATGGGGTGGCAGTAATATCGGGTTGACTGGTGGCGGTGATGTCGGGTTGGCTGGTGGCTGGCGCATCTGTGGCTGTTGGAGTGCTTGTACATGCGCTGGCGAGCATGATTGTGACGAGCCAGACCAGTGAGGCAAGACGTTTCATACCGGAATTCCTTTAGCAATGAGCGAATGCGCGATGGAAGATGGCACCGTGGTGGTATGGCGCTATGGCAATCAATTGTGCAAAGCAGTCGTCAGCGTGTGGGTCGCTGAGTCCTACGCGACCCAATGCTTCCATGTAGCGGCAGTGGACATGATTGCGCAGCGTGGGGTCATCATTAAACACCAAAAAGCTGGGTAACGACACCGCAAAGTAGTCGGTACGCACCTCGTCATCGCGGTGGAGTTGCCCATAGTCAACAAGACGCTGAAAGATGGCACGTGCCTGCATATCGTCACCGAGGCGGCGCCATGCCAACCCCTGATAAAAAATCATGTCGGGTGGCTGGTCATTGTAGTAAATCGCCGAGGTGGGCTGACTTTCGCCACGACAAGCCAACTGCCAGGCGGCGCGTGCTTCGTCGTGCCGCCCAAGGGCGACCAATGCTTCTCCACGCAAGTAGTGAATGTTGTTTTCGTTGGCACCTGGGAGTTTGCCTTCGCCCAGATTGACAGGGTAGGTCAGGGCGCGTTCGAGCACACCGAGTGCCTCGATATAGTTGCCTTCACGGAGCACGATGTCAGCAAGCCCGATACAGCAGGCTACGTACTGTGCGGCTACCCGTCCTTCGCCACCTTCCCACGGATGAAAGGTGCGCTCGCTGAGGATTTTGAGGGCTTGGGCATGATTTCCCTGAATATTCAAAAGCGTCACGTACTCGATCACCAAATCATCGCGCTCGTCCACCAGATCACGATGTGCATCGAGAAACTGCAGGCGTTCAGCTACCGATACACCACGGCGCTGTTGCAGTTGGTCGTATTCATAGCACAAACGTGCATCAGCTGGGGTGAGTGCGAGCGCCTTGGTATAGGCGTTGTGTCCAGCCACGATATCGTCGTAGCGATTCACATAGGCCAGCCCCAAATTACGCCATGCAATAGGATTCTGGGGCGCAAATTTGACACTGTATTCCCATGATTCAATTGCCCGGTCAGCCATCTGATGAGCATACCAAAAGTTACCCAGCAGGTAGGCGGCATTGCCATCTTCGGGATAGTGTTCGAGGGCGAATTGCAGGATGGGCACATGTTCGATGCGATGGGGAAAACACCAATCCAGTGATCGCACGCGCGCGATGCGCAACGATTCGTGCATGCACGGGGCAGGTGAGGGCACATCGCCGACGATGATGTCGCTTGTGGGGCGCACGCCAATATTGCCGTTGCGTGCATGGATGCGCGCCGCCAAGTAATGGAGCATTGGTCCGACCTGTGGCGCATGCAGAGTACAGAATGCGAGGGCCGTCTCGTCGTCGCCACAGGCGGCGTAGTCGAGTGCCAGTGTTTCGCACAAGTGCTCGTCCCAGCGCAGGCTGGTCGACACGGTGAAATCGCTGGCCAGTTGCGACAGCTCGTAGGCAGCACCGGGATCCATCGGGTCGAGGCTGAGCGCCAGCCGCGCGCTGGCAATCGCTGCCTCGCGCTGCCCGAGCCGGCGCAACACGCTTATCTCTACGAGGCGGGCACGATGATGGCTCCAGTTGCGCCGTAGCGCACGTTGGGCAAGTGCAAGCGCCTCGCCCAGCTGTTGGCGCATGCCGGCGATGCGCGCCAACTCAAAGTAGGCTGCATCTTGCCAAGCTGCGTTCCATGTCGCTTTGTAAAACGCATCAAAGGCTGCATCGAATTTGTCTTGGTGGCGGAGTGCTAGCCCCAAGTTGTAATAGGCTTCGCCATCATATGGGTTGGGGTTACGGCTGGTCTGACGACTAATGGCACGGCGCAAAAAGAGCTCGGCGGCTTGGAAGTCACCGCGCCTCAGCAACAACAATCCCATGGCGTTGTTGTTGCGGCTGTCATAGGGGTCGCGGCGCAACGCCTCGAGGTAGTAGTCCTCGGGGCGGTAGGTGGCGTGCCGGTATTGCTCGAGATGCAGGCCATTGAGAAAGAGTTCATCCGTGCTTTTGATGTCGGCGGGGGCTGCCGCAGGTTGTGCAGGTGCCGGGATGACGGGCTGCTCCGGTTTGGGCGGCGTATAGCTGATGAGTTCGCGTTGATTGGCACGATCACGCACGACGAGACTCAGATCGTGCGCCTGGGTGTCGGCAGGCAGTGGCACGCGGTCGCGTAGCGTGACGGTGGGCGACAGGAGCAATTCGCGTTGCCAGAGCAGATGGTCACGGTAGGTCAGCACCACTTGCGTGTTGGTGGGTGCACTGACGTAGACCCCCACTTCAGCGTGCCCGTCGACGACGTCGAGATGTACCACGGCGTCGCTGCTCGCATTGCTAGCTGGACCGATTTCTTTGTAGGGCATGAAGTGCTGGGTGAACATTTTTTCTTCGCCCGGCATCAACCATGAAAAATCAGGTTGGTTATCGGTAAATGCGCCACACATCAGCTCGATGTATGGTCCATCCTCGTCGGTCAGCTGGCGATCCCACATCACACCAAAGTCGCTATTGCCCCACGTCCACTGTTTTTTGCCGGGGACAAGGTGGTGATTGGCTACATGCATCATGCCGGCCTGTTTGCCGTGATCATAATTGCCCACAAAGTCATAGTCAGAGTGATACGCCATGTATGACGTGGGCACGGGGATGTTTTTGTAGCGTGAAATATCCGTCCCCGGCGCATAGTCGACCTTGTAGTAGGTGCCTTTGGCAATGGGGAACTCGCTGACATCGCGCTTGCCGTGATCCATCACCGCATGCACATCGGGTGGAAAGACAGACTGGTACTCGTCGTTGACGTGCACAGCCGGGTTGGCCCACCACAAAAACGTCTGTGGTTCGCTGGTGCGATTGCTGAGTTGCACGTCGATGGTCAGCACTGCTTTGTCAGGGTGGAGCGTGAAACCGTGCATACCCTTGGTAAAGAACATGCGCTCTACCTCGCTACACCAGACGGTGGCACTGCCGTCGTCGTTGTGCACGATGCGCCAACTCACTGGGTCAAAGGTGCTGGGACGATGGTGTTGTGGCCAGTTGAATTCGATGCCGCCCGAAATCCATGGCCCTGTCAGCCCCACCAAGGCCGGTTTGATGACCTGGTTGTAGTAGACGAAGTGGTAGCCGTTGGTTTTGTCGAGTGCCATTTGTACGCGACCACCCAACTCGGGCAGAATCATGATTTTGAGGTAGGCGTTTTCTAAAAAAATAGCGGTGTATGACTGGACCCCTTTGGTATGGTCGACTCGGTCAATCACCGGATAGGGATAGACGACTCCACTACTGCCCTGGTAGACACGTTGATGCAAAAATAACGGTTGTTTGAGCGGTTGCCCCACCCCATATGTGGGAATAATGACTGCTTCGCTCCACGCCTGTACACGATCTGACATACTGCGGTCTCACTTCACTGTGATACAAATGAGTGTGGTAGTGATTCAATGACTCGGACAACGCCATTCTATCACACAAAAAGGAGCATACACAGGTGAATCTGTGGCGCAATCAGATGACTCATCTAATCAGTTGTCACGGTGTGTGGCAGGGTTACGGTAATGGTGGTGCCATGATGGAGTGTGGAGTGGAGCTGGATGCTCCCATGATGGGCTTCTACGATGGCTTTGGCAATTGCAAGTCCTAGACCGGTACCGTCACCTTGTGGGCGTGCACCACGGTAGAAACGTTCAAAGATATAGGGAATGTCGTCAGGTGCGATGCCATCACCGCTATCGATGACGGTAAATGTGACATGAGTGGTATTGTGGCGTACTTTTAGGGTGATTGTGCCATCTTGAGGGGTATGGCGAATCGCATTATCAATTAAATTGTGCAAGACACGCGTCATGCGTCCCGAATCGAGTTGCAACGCAATCGCTGGTTGAGTACAGTCGAGGACCAACCTGATGTGATGTGTGTGGCAAATGGGTTGCATCAGTTGAAAGACATTGTTGGCAAATGTACACGCATCGGTGGTTGTGATGTGGAGTGAGATTTGATTGACCTCGGCCAAAGAAAGCAGATGCATGTCATTGATGAGGCGATGGAGTGCTTGGATTTCGTCGTGGACAATAGCCAGTCGCGGGATGGTAGGGTCGAGATCACCATCGCGCATCGCTTCGATGTACCCATTAATCGTGTTGAGTGGATTGCGCAATTCGTGAGCCACATCAGCAATCAGTTGACGATGTATGAAAATTTGCCGGCGAATTTCAGTGTCGCGTTCATCGAGTGCTTGTGCGAGTACTTGTGTTTCGAGAGGAATGGATGGCATCAATTGTGTCACGAAATATGTGTCTGACTTGTGCTGCCGCAAAAGCTGTACAAGCTGCGAAATCGAACGATAGATCTGAAACAGCAATGCCCCCCCGATGCCTGTAGAGACTGTTGATGTACAAAGTAATATCGTAATCACCAACCCGATGGTGTACCCGGTAAATCCGCGGATTGGTGGATAATCACTGAGATTGGTACTCGGAAACAAGTACATCAACGTGTCATCATCGAGGTACAGCGCATACCGTTGAGAAAATCGCTCGAGGTCAATCGAGTGGTGCAATTGATTGGCTGGATAGACTACAGTACCTGTAGCGGTCGTTACCAAGATAGTATTGTACAAAAATGGTCCATATTGGTTTTCAATGTATGTAATGGTATCTGGGAGCGTGGCATCGTTTTTCCCCGTAGCATAATGCTCTCTGACGATAGTTGAATAGCGATTTATCATCAGCGGAATGTATGTGTTGTCGATGATAAATCGATTGATGACAAAAAAGAGTGTAATAGAAATAACCGCATTGATAAATGCGATAACGAGCATCACAAGGAAAATTTGTGCTCGTAATGTTCTAAACATATGCGTTACAATTGAATGCGGTATCCCGCACCATAGACTGTGATGATGTAGATCGGATTATCGGGGTGCGGCTCGATTTTGCTGCGCAGATTACGGATATGCATGTCTATCGAGCGTGCAGTTTTGAAATCTTCTTTGCCATATAAATGTTGTGCAAAGTCAGCTCGACTAAAGACATGCCCTGGATCAGTGAGCAATAATTCGAGAATTCGATACTCTGTCGACGTCAACTCGACGGGGATTCGCCCGACTAGTGCATTCCGTGTCATTGAATCGAGTTGTACCGATTGTGGCGTCCCCACCTGTGGTTGGGTCAGCGAGGCACGCCGAATCAGTGCCTGTAATCGTGCGAGTATTTCGCGCATGCTAATCGGTTTGTTGACATATTCATCTGCCCCAAGTTCAAGTGCTTCGATTTTGTCACGCTCTTCAAGTTTGGCAGAGATGACGATTACTGGCACCATCGAAATCATGCGTAATCTCCGCAAAAATTCTTTACCATCCATCACGGGCATCATGAGATCGAGGAGTACGCAATCGAATTCTTGCTGTTGGCACAGCAGTAGTGCTTCGTGTCCGTTACTTGCGACTGCCACTGTATATTGGTGTTGTGTCAAATAATCGGCAATCATGGTGCGCACACTCAAGCGGTCTTCGACCACGAGAATACGTTTGTTGATTACCGTTGGTATCGTCATAGGTGTATAAGCTTTGCTCACAGCGTAGGAAACATCATCATGGCACTCGTTACGTAGTGATTGATGAAGATATTTATACTATAGCATGACGCAACCGAAATACAATACTCCCAGCAGGCAGTGGCCTGCTGGGAGTGGATGTGTTATGGGCGACAAATATCAGCGAATGCTTCGAGTGCATCGTCGATATAGGCGTCACTATTGCCCTTGCCCATGTGCCCAACACGGATGATTTTGCCGGCAAGGACCCCCATCCCACCAGTGGCCATGAAGCCGTAGCGTTCACGGAGTCCACTGATGATACGGGCAGCATCCTGGCCTGCGGGCACTTTGACGGCAGTGACTTGCGGTGTTGCTTCGGCATCGGGTACCAGATAATCCATCCCCAAGCTGCGCAAACCAGTGCGGAAGCGATTGGCTGCGCGCAGGTGGCGTGCCACATATTCGGTTTTGCCAATTGCCATGACTTGGCGCAGGCGCACACCGGTGGCAGCCATCAGTCCAGTCGGCATGGTGGCCGGCTGGGGGTGACTGCTTTTGCCTTCGCCGCTGGTAGTTTTGCGCCACGTACGGACATCGAGAATCCAGCCACGATGGCCGACCGGATTATTGTCCAGGTACTGCCAGCCTTTGGGACTCACCGCCACAAATGCCAGCCCTGCTGGCGCAGCTAGTGCCTTCTGGGACGCGCTAATACAGATGTCGATGCCCCAGGCATCCATTTCGAGTGGTGTACCCGCAAAGCCGGTAATGGCATCTACGATGATAGGGATGCCAAATTCTTTGGCAAGTGTAGATAACTCGGGGAGCGGATTGAGTGCTCCTGTGGACGTTTCGGCATAGACGATACCGAGCACATCGAACGGCCCATGTGTGGCGAGTGCAGTTCGCACCGTTTCGACGGTGATGGCACGTCCCCATTCACCCGGAATATCAAAAACCGTCACGCCATAAGCCTGGGCAATGGTAGCCAGACGATCACCGAAGTAGCCGTTGCGCACGATGGCCATGCGCTTACCAGTGGCGACGGTGCTGGCAACGGCGGCATCGAGCCCAGTGCTACCAGAGCCGACCATCGGGAATACATCACCTGTGGTACCAAATAAATGTTTTAAATTGTCGACAACTTCGTGGTAGAGTGCTGCCCATTCGGTACCATAGTGCGGGACCGTGGGACCCGCCAAGGCCTGTAGTACCTCGTCGTCAATGTCGACGGGTCCCGGGATGAGCAAGCGGTGGGTGGCCATGATTGTAACTCCTGTGTGCAACGATTCGTGATGCCTAGTATAGCACTGCGTGTCACGTTTGTGGCAACGCAGTGCACTGAATCAATGAAGCGCTATGATTTGAAGCGGTCACTACCGGCAAAGGTGGCAAAGAGCCGTTTCATGTGTGCGGATGGGTCCTGATAGAACTCCTGTGCGCTACAGTCGAGCGTCACGGGCCGAGTTGCGGGAATGACGGTCGGATGTGTGGCAGCAAACTGGCGAATCACTTCGGCGTGTGGTTTGAGTGTGCCGTCGGGGCGCACCATTCCAAAAAAGCGTTCGTGGCGCGCCTCGTCGCAGGGTGGCTCGTTCCATAAATCAGAGCTGTAGTCGGCAAAACACCACAACATGGCTCCAGTGGCACCAACCTCGACGAGTTTGGGCAGCACGGCAGCATAGTAGGCAGCCAAGTCTTCTTCGGATGCCATGAACTGTGTGCGTGGTTTGCCGTATGCCGTCCAATTCCAGACCTGCGATGGGGCGCCTGGAGGGGCCGTACAGCCACCGAATTCCTCCATCAAGGTTGGTTTGCCACACAACGCACTGACGACGGCGCAGGTAAAGGGCACATAATCGGGATCGAGCGGGTTTTTCATCCATGACACATACATCGGGTATGAGTGCATCACGGCCAGATCAGTCTCGGCGTAGACATCGGGGACACGTAGGTGGTTATCACGGAAGAGACTATCGGCGTGTAGGCCACAGGCCACGGGGTGTACGTGGTCAATTGATTTGATGAGTTGGGTCATCTCGCGCACCCATGCCCGTCCGCTCGCTGCATCGCGTGGCCAAGCAAAGAGATCAGGCTCGTTGCCCAGATTCCAGATGCCGATACCGGGGTGGTTGTGCAATGCGCCCACCACTGTCGTAATCAACAGACGGGCAGCAGCATGTGCCACGGGGTCGTGATACGGGCTACGATAGGCGCGGTTGACGACTTTGCCGTGACTGACTACTTGCAGGTTATGGAAGTTGGTGGGGTCTTGTGGCTCACCCAGCAACCAGCCTGGCGCCCAGTTGGGACCACTCATGTGCCCTGTAAAAAACGTCACATCCAGTGTCAGGTTGTTGCGGGTCGCAATGTCGGCGACGGTGCGTAAGTGTGCTAGACGCTGCGGGTCAACACTATCGGGTGTCGGTTGGAAATCTTCCCACAAGAGGAAAATGCGCACGACTTTCATGCCTAAATCAGCGATCAGCGCAAAATCGGCATGGACTTCACCGGCGTCGAACTCTTTCCACCAGCCCATCGCTTTGCGACGGGGCCAGTAGTTGACGCCTAATATAAAAGGTGTACTCATGCATACCTCGGTAATAGGAGCTACAGCACCGTGTTTATCATACCGCATCTTGCTCTGACTAGTGCATCCCCACAGATACACTCGAGTGTATCTGTGGGGATGGTGTGAGACCTGTGTACCGTGTTACCGTGTACGTGTGGGGGTACGCGAGCGTGTAAGCGTGATACTTGGTGTGAGTGTCTTGGTGTTTGACGGTGTCAGCGTATCGGTTGGGGGGAGTGTTTCGGATGCAGTGAGTGTCGGCATCGAAGTATTGGTCGGTGTCCGTGAGACGAGCCCACCAAACTCGGGGTCACCGATGGAGATAATGGTGCCGTCACGCAATCCGAGTACGGTGTTGATGTGTGCCACACCAAGCACAACGACGCTGTTGAGTCCAGCAGGGAAGTTGCGCACACCCTTGTCGGTGCTACCCCACCCTGTGATGGTACCATCGAGCCTGACCGCTACCGAGTAGCGCCGACCAGCACCGATGTGCACCACATCGCGCAGTGTGGTCGGGATCGATATCTGACCACGATCATTGGCGCCCCAACCTACGATTCGTCCATTGTCGAGGAGTGCCAAGGTGTGGTTTTCGCCAGCCGAGATTTTGATGACATTGCGCAAGCCTGGTGGTACGCGTGTCTGACCAGCACGACCATCACCCCAAGCTACGACCGTTCCATCACTCTTAAGTGCCACTGCGTGGCGATCACCAGCGGCAATAGCGATGACATCGCGCAGGTTACCTGGGACTTCGAGTTGGCGGAAGTCGTTGCGCCCCCAGGCTACCACGGTCCCGTTATCGCGAATTGCCAGCACAAAGCGCCCGCCACCGGCGATGGCTTTGATGCCACTTTGCGCAAATACGGGAATGCTCGCTTCGCCGTAGATGTTTTCGCCCCAGCCATAGACGCGCCCATCGACGGTGAGTGCAAGTGCCGATGACACACAGGCCGCCACATCTTTGAAGCGCATGTTTTTGAGTGCTGGTGGGATGATGGTTTCACCGTGCCGATTCTCTGCACCCCAGGTGGCCAATGTGTCGTCTTCGAGGAGTGCCAGGGTGAAGTGTGCACCGACAACTGCTTTGCGTAGTGCTTTGGCTACGGAGGTGGGGGTATGAGTGGCCGTAGCACTCTCCGTATTGGTTACTGTAGGAGTATTCGTTGCTGTGGATGTATTTGACGGTGTGCGTGTAAAGGTCTTGGATGGTGTCAGCGTGTGTGATGGGGTCTCGGTTGCAGTATCGGTCGGAGTGACGGTATCGGTTGCTGTTGCTGTCCCAGTTGCGGTACTTGATGGTGTTTTGGTGTAGAGCGGTGCGACAAAAGTAATGCTGGCAGAACCAACCGCATTACCCATATCGACTGAAGTGAAACTCGTAGCACTCGCAGCGGTAAACCCGTACGTGCCTGTGGTCGAAGAACCTACTTGCACTGATACGAGACAATTGGTCAGTGCGTTGAGTGAGCCTCCTGTCAATGTGATTGTTTGCCCGGAGACAGTCACACTACCGCCACAGTTATTTGTTGTGGCACCCAGGACTAGATTGGCAGGGAGTGTAAATGTATAGCCGAGGGTTGTTTTACTCGACAAAAAGGCATTCGCCATCGTCAAGTTGAGTGTGGTTGTGTCCCCCACATCAATGGGAAGTGTGGTACCCCATGATGCTTCAAGATTGACTTTCTGGAAACCGGCGTAGGTGTAGTTTTCTTCGCGATACGTCCCCGGGGTACTCCCAATAGTGTACTGGATCATAAAACCGGCATCATGCCTGTTAGGATCGTTTTGGAAACCAATGTCGTTACCGGCAGTCACATTTGAATAAGGTGTATTGTAGTAAATACCGACAGCACCCTCAAATGTACTCATATTCACTGGTTGGAGGATTTCTTTCATGCCAATCAGAATACCAGCACCATCATTTACCGATTGAATATTGCGTACGGGTACTGTGAGGAGCATATCATTAGCCTGGTCGTCTTCGTTGGGTGCAGTATCGCCACCTTTGTAGAGCTTGACCACCGCAGTGTTACCTGCTGGTATAGTGATGTCATAGACATCGGTATAGTAGTAGTTGGGGTAGGTGTACGAAATCGTTCGACGTACTTCGTAGCGCCGACCACTAATGGTCTTCACGTATGTCATGACAACACTGCCATCGCCCGTAGTGGTCGCACCAGTGGTGTTTGCACTGCCCGTGAGATTTGTGATTGCCAGCGTATCAAATTTGGACTGATTACTCAATGCGGTTGATGAACGTGATCCGTTGAATGATGTATAACCTGTCCCACCAATATTCAACGAAAAGCCAACATCACATCCTTCGGATGGTGAGTCTTGGTAGTAATTGTGCTTGCCAACAAACTTGAATGATTCACCACAGTTCGGTCGATTAAACTGCATTTGTACGCCATCGCTACCATCAGTTAGCAGCCCACCACCACCATTAATAGTCACTGCAGGATTCGATGCTTGTGCAACTGCAGGTGTAGAGGTAAGGGTAGAAGTAAAAGTCTTTGACGGCGTCAATGTCTTTGACGGTGTCAATGTCTCTGACGGCGTCAATGTCTCTGACGGCGTCGGTGTCTCTGATGGCGTCGCAGTATTGGTACTTGTATCAGTACGTGTGGCCGTGTTGGTACTCGTATTGGTGCGTGTTGGCGTGTTGGTTGCCGTACGTGTACGGGTGAATGTGCGCGTATTCGATGGTGTATTTGAAGGTGTGGGTGTTTCAGTTGCAGTGTAGAACGGTGTCACCGTGTGCGTGCGGGTAATCCGTGAGCCAAACCACGATGTGCCCAACGTGACGACGCGGCCATCGGTGAGTTGTAGTACGGTGTTCGTGTACCCGGCACCGATGGCGGCAACGGTGAGTCCGCGGGGAATCGAGATGGATCCAAACTCACGAGTGCCCCACGCCATCACGGTACCATCAGATTTAAGTGCTACTGAGAATCGCGTCCCTGCAGCAATGGCGGTGACGCCATTGAGCAGACGAGGCACGAGGGCTTGCCCAAACTTATTGGAACCCCACGCCACTACGGTGCCATCAGATTTGAGGGCGAGTGAGTGGTCGTCACCACCAGCAATGGCGATAAAGCCCGTAGTGCGTGGCACCAGTAATTGACCAGCACGATTATCACCCCATGCCACAATTCGACCGTCGGAGCGCAACGCCAAGCCGTGTCGTGCTCCTGCCGCAATGGCAACTACGTTGTTGAGTGTGAGCGGCACATCGAGTTGCCCAAAGTCATTGCGCCCCCATGCCACCACGGTGCCATCAGATTTGAGGGCGAGCGCAAAGCGTGTCCCAGCAGCGATAGCAGTGACATCGCTTTGTGCCTCAAGAGGTACTTGCCCTTCGCTGTAGTTGTCTTCGTCACCCCATGTAGCTACGTTGCCGGTTTGATCGAGTACGTACGACACAGATGCCCCGGTGGCGATGTCGCTGAACTGGGTATCCTTGAAGCGATAGGGAATCGTACTCTGCCACTTGCGGTTATCGCCCCACATCACGAGTGTGTCATTGTTGAGGAGACCAAGCACAAAGTTAGAACCGACTGAGATCTTTTTGAGATGTGTCGCCGTTTGTGGACGGGCAATATGCAGTACTGGAGTAGGGGTGGGTGGTGTCGTCGCTGCCTGCGCACGGGTGGGCTGGGATTGGAGCAAGTATGCACATATGCCGATGACAACAACTGCCATACCAATAATTCCGGCACGTTTGATGAAGTAATGATGTTCCATGCGATATTCCCTACGCCAAAAACGGTCTTAGTCAATACACCATACATCTTATAAAGCTCTGCACGAAAGTGCTACTTATTTTGACGGAGCAGGATTACGATTTGTTCACAATGATGGGAATGCGAATGTATCACAAACATACAGTAGAGTAAAAGGTTTAAAATAATAAATACTACCATTTTACGATACAAATGAAGGATAGTGTAAAATAAAAGACCAATATAAGGTGTAATATTCATATGTAATTCGGTCGCAATACATGATCCTCCGCTTCTGCGTATGACCAATAATACAGAAGCGGAGGGATTCTCGGTTCTAACGTGTACGTGTGGGGGTACGCGAGCGTGTCAGCGTGATACTTGGTGTGAGTGTCTTGGTAAGAGACGGAGTAAGTGTCTCAGTTGGTGGAAGTGTTTCAGATGCAGTGAGTGTCGGCATCGAAGTATTGGTCGGTGTCCGTGAGACGAGCCCACCAAATTCGGGGTCACCGATGGAGATAATGGTGCCGTCACGCAATCCGAGTACGGTGTTGATATGAGCGACACCAATGACGACCACACTGGATAATCCTGGTGGAAATGCACGGACATTTTTATCAGTGCTGCCCCACCCTGTAATCGTACCATCAAGCATGGCAGCAACCGAGTAGCGCCGTCCGGCACCGATATGCACTACATTGCTCAATCTAGCTGGAATCGATATCTGACCACGATCATTGGCACCCCATCCCACCACCCGTCCGTTGTCGAGCAGTGCGAGCGTATGATTCTCACCAGCAGAGATTTTGATGACATTGCGCAAGCCTGGTGGTACGCGCGTCTGACCAGCACGACCATCACCCCACGCCACTACGGTACCATCACTTTTGAGTGCCACTGCATGTCGGTCACCAGCGGCAATAGCGATGACATCGCGCAGATTACTGGGGATGTCGGTTTGGCGGAAGTCGTTGCGCCCCCAGGCTACCACGGTCCCATTATCGCGAATTGCCAGTACAAATCGCCCACCACCAGCGATGGCTTTGATGCCACTTTGCGCAAATACGGGAATGGTCGCTTCGCCGTAGATGTTTTCGCCCCAGCCATAGACGCGCCCATCGACGGTGAGTGCGAGTGCTGATGTGGTACAGGCTGCCACATCCTTGAAACGCATGTTTTTGAGTGCTGGCGGGATGATGGTTTCACCGTGTCGATTCTCTGCACCCCAAGTGGCCAGTGTGTCGTCTTCGAGCAGAGCAAGCGTGAAGTGTGCCCCAACCACGGCCTTACGCAACGCCTTGGATGCTGATCGTGGTGTATTGGTAGTGGTAGGGCTCGCCGTATTCGATGCGGTGGGTGTATCAGTGGCTGTTGGTGTAAATGTATGGGACGGTGTATACGTCTTGGATGGCGTATACGTGTTTGTCTCGGTTTCGGTGGCTGTTTCTGTTTCGGTAGGTGTTTCGGTTTCGGTGGCGGTATCCGTGGGTGTGTTTGTTTTCGTCGGCGTGTTCGATGGCGTCGGCGTATTGGTGGCACTACGGAACAACGGCGTGCTGGTTGGCAC
>JBKCGB010000145.1:0-27218 GCA_046303375.1 Roseiflexaceae bacterium | reverse complement strand
ATGTAGTTGTTGGTGGCGGCGTTGAGAAAGGTGCCGTCGACGACGGTGCCCGGCGTCACAATTCGCACAATTTGGCGTTCGACCATGCCTTTGGCGCTGCTGGTCTGGGCGATACCGCCAGCAAAGACGGAGCGTGGTCGCGTATCGCTTTTTCTCGAGGCTGTCTCGCTGATTTGTTCGGCGATGGCGACGCGGTAGCCGGCGGCCACTAATTTGTTGACATACGACTCAACGGCGTGATAGGGCATGCCCGCCATGGGGCAGCGATGTTTGCCGCCCTGTTTGTCGCTGGCGAATTCTTTGTAGGTCAGCGTGACATCCATCAGCTCGGCGACCAGTTTGGCATCGTCGTCGAATGCTTCGTAGAAGTCACCGAGCCGATAAAACAGCACCGCATCGGGTTGGGTGGCTTTCAACTCGCGGAATTGCACATACCACTTGTGCAATGTATATGTGGGGAATTCAGTACGTAACTGTTGATCGAGGTTCATGGCGGTACAGTTCTGCTAAAACGTAATCGTCTACGTTCATTATATACAGCACATATGTGGCTGCACAGTGGTGCAACGCACATGGGAGGGGGTGTTTTTGGGTATGTTGTGAAAAAAACAACCGTCCAGCACGGATTGCACTGCGGTCGATCATCATGCGCACACCCAAAAGGCAGGACGCGCCGCATGACTGCGCGCTCTGCCTTTGGGTGTGGGTCGGTTATTTGTTGAGCTCTTCGGTGGTGCTATTAATCATGAAAATCACACGCTCGCCGATGTTGGTGGTGCGATCGGCCAAGCGCTCGAGCATGTAGGTGATTTCAATCAAAATCAGACCGCTATTGAGCGTCGATACATCACCACGAATCATGGCACGAATCTGCTCGTTGGCTTCGTCTTCGAGCGCATCGACAAGTGCATCCGTATCTGCCAAATTGCGCGCAATCGCAATATCGCGTTTGACATACGCATCGAGACACTCATTGAGCATTCCATGTGCCAATTCTCCCATGCGCCCGACGGTAGCGGGTACAGGGACAATCGGTGTTTGGTTGAGCAACAAGCTCACCCGCTTGGCAATGCCCTTGGCATAATCGCCGGCGCGCTCGAGTTCACTGGCAATGGCACTCGTGGCGAGCAGTGTCCGCAGATCACTGGCCACAGGCTGTTGCATCGCGATCAACTCAAAAATCTGCTCGTCGATGGCCACATGGGTGCGGTCAATTTCACGATCGGCTGCCACAACATTCGCTGCCAACGCAGCATCTGCAGTAGTGAGTGCTCGCATAGCGTCGGCAAGTCCGTGCTCGACGCGGCTACCAATCCGCAACAAATCGTCGTGGACGTTTTGGAGTTGGCGCGCATAACGATGTCGCATGACGGTTCCTTTCTCCCTGCAGTGGATACACGCAGATGCGTGATGAGTATGCTATACTGAAAACTGGGTGCGTGTGTGTACAACCACGTACACGCCATGTGCTTATAATACCGCATTATACAGTGGTTTGCCTAAATCGCTGTTAAGGAATGATTGTCATTCGTTTATCTACCGTGAGGGGCTGGCAACATGCGTGATCGTCGTCTCATTCGCAACTTTTCCATCATTGCTCATATTGATCATGGGAAAACTACCCTCTCGGATCGTTTCCTCGAAGTCACCGGCACCATTTCTGACCGTGACCGCCGTGATCAGCTGCTCGATGGCATGGATCTCGAGCGTGAAAAGGGCATTACCATCAAGGCCAAAGCTGTACGCATGGAATACACCAAAGATGGTGAAACCTACGAGCTCAACCTGATTGACTGCCCTGGTCACGTCGACTTCACCTACGAAGTTTCGCGCGCCCTTGCCGCTTGCGAAGGTGCCGTGCTGGTCGTCGATGCCTCACAAGGCGTCGAAGCCCAGACGCTCGCCAACGTCTATCTGGCCCTCGAAAACGACCTCGAAATTGTGCCCGTCATCAACAAAATCGACCTGCCTGGTGCCCATCCCGAATTCGTGGCCGCCGAAGTCGAGCATATCCTGGGCACACCCGCCGCAGACGTGCTGCGCGCATCCGCCAAACAAGGCATCGGCATCCGCGAAATCCTCGATGCCATCATCGAACGCGTACCCCCGCCGTCAGGCGAAATCGATGTGCCCATGCGTGCACTTATTTTCGACTCGCACTACGACGTCTACAAGGGCGTTATCGCCTATGTGCGCGTCATCGAAGGTGTGCTAACTGGCAATACCAAAGTGCGCTTCATGGGTCCCGAGGTCGATGCCGATGTGCTCGAAATCGGCTACTTCCACCCCACCATGGTGCCCGTCGATTCACTCGGTCCCGGCGAGGTGGGCTACATTGCCACTGGTCTCAAACAAATCGGTGACGTACAAGTCGGTGACACCGTCACCATGACTACCCAGCCTGCTACTTCACCCTTGCCCGGCTACCGCGCTGCTAAACCGGTGGTCTTTGCCGGTCTGTACCCGGTCGAAGCCAACGCCTACAACGACCTGCGCGAAGCCCTCGAAAAACTGTCGCTCAACGATGCGGCCCTGACCTTTGCCCCCGAAAAATCTGCGGCGTTGGGTTTCGGCTTCCGCTGTGGCTTTTTGGGCTTGCTCCACATGGAAATCGTGCGCGAGCGCCTCGAACGTGAATACAACTTGACGCTCCTCATCACGGCTCCGAGTGTGGAATACAACGTGCTCCTCAATACGGGCGATATGGTGACCGTGTCTAATCCATCCGAAATGCCCGATGTGGCACACATCGACTCCATCGAAGAGCCTGTGATGGCCATCACCGTGATTGCACCGACCAAATACATTGGTACCATCATGGAGCTGGTGACAGGCAAACGTGGTGCATTTGAGGCGATGGAGCACCTTGACCCACAACGTGTCGCACTCAAATACCGTATCCCATTGGGTGAAATCGTGATTGATTTTTACGATCAGTTGAAATCACGCACGCAGGGGTATGCATCGCTCGACTACGTGTTGGCTGGCTACCAAGTCTCCGAGCTGGTCAAGCTCGACATTTTGGTCAACCACCACCCCGTCGACGCCTTGTCGTTGATTGTGCACAAAGACAGCGCCTATCACCAAGGCAAAATGCTCGTGGAACGTCTGCGCAAACTCATCCCGCGCCAGATGTTCGAAGTGCCCATTCAGGCGGCGGTGGGGAGCCGGATTATTTCGCGCGAAACCATCCGTGCCATGCGCAAAGACGTGCTGGCCAAGTGTTATGGTGGTGATATTTCGCGCAAGCGCAAACTGCTCGAAAAGCAAAAAGAGGGCAAGAAGCGCATGAAAATGGTGGGGAATGTGGAAATTCCCCAGGAAGCCTTTATGGCCGTGCTGTCACTCGATGGCGACGGCGACGACGATTAGACGATGTGTGGATCATCCACAAAGAAGGGACACTCCATGGACCGCTTGACCCGATTGATGTTGTGGGTGATGATGACGCTCGTTGTCGCCGCATGTACCAACCCGATGGACCTCGTGAATCCTCCGGCGGCGCGTGTCAATGGCACATCGTTGAGCCAAACAGAGCTCAACAAGCGTGTCGATTTGCTGGCAGCGGGGATGGCCAAAAACACGGAAATCAGCCAACAACCGACCCGCGAAGAACTGTCAGGCCTGGTCATTGAGCAGTTTGTGGTGCAAAACGTGCTGATTGGTATTGCTACGGAGCGCAAAATTACGGCGACGAGTGCCGCAGTTGACGCACAGGTCGAAGAATTCCGCACGTTGGTCGCCCAAAACAGCCAACAGGATTTCGATACCGTTATCCGCGACCAACTGGGCTTTGATGGCGCCACCGATACCGCCTTTCGTGAATTCTGCACCTACTACGTGCTCCAAAAGCAACTTGCTGAAACGCTGGTGACCACCGATACCGTGCGCAGCGAATTAACTGCGGACTTGACCGAACAAGCCAAATCCACGGAGCTGCAAGCCAACTCCGCCCATATCCTCGTCGAAGACGAAACGCTGGCGATTTCGATTACCAACGAATTGAATAATGGTGGTGATTTTGCCGCCTTGGCCGCCAAACACTCCATTGATCCGGGCAGCAAGGATTCCGGCGGTGAGCTGGGTTGGGTCGGCAAAGGACAGTTTGTGCCTGAATTCGAACAGGCACTTTTCGAGGATCTCAAGCCCGGTGAAATGACGACCACACCCGTCAAATCACAGTTTGGCTACCACATCATCAAACTGATTGCACGTGAGCAACGCGCTCTCATCGACCCCAGTACCATCCCCGAGCGCGTCGAACAACAGATTCCCCAAGAGCTCAATCAGCGTCGCAACGATGCTATCGCCAAGCTCATCGAAGAGGCGCGTGCCAAGGGTGAGGCCGATCAGACGATTGTGCTCGCTCCTACCGCCGTGCCCGCTGAGCCGAGTGCAACTCCGGCGCCCTAGCTGATAATCCGAGGGTGAGTCTGTATGATTACCATCATTGGCGTGACGACCTCAACTCCAATTGCACCCGGGACGTTTGTCCGCTCCCGGGTGCATCCGGTGTGTGCTGATCTGCGCGACGTGCTAGCCTTTGACCACCTGCTCGACACCCCCAATGCGGCTCAGCTGATTGGCGACACCCTGTTGGCGCAATCAGGCGACATCACCTACGCCGTGCCTGGGCACCCACTGTGGGGCGACGCTACCGTGCGTTATCTGCTACAACAGGCTCCCACCCAATGCCAGATTGTTGCGCCTGACAGCGATTTCATCACCCCACTCTACGCACGCATCGGTGAATATCCACAGACGGCTGGGGTGCAGTGCTGCGATGCGCTCGACTTTGTGCCCGTCCCCGATGCGCGTGTGTCGTGGGCGAGCACGCACACCACGCGCCCCTATGCTATGCCCGTCTATCCACTTCCCGTCCAACCGAGCAGCGCAGCCTGGATTTTTCATGTACACAGCGCACACCTGCTCGCACAGGTTGTGCTCCAGCTCCAGCAGCAGTATGCCCCGACGCAGCGCGTGGCCGTGCTCGCCGCACATACAACCAGTTGGCACACGTTTGTGGATGTGGTGGCACAGACGCACACCTTTCCGGTCACCCTCTACCTGCCTGCCGTTGCACCACTCGCCGATCAGCGCAGCCCCGCCGGTATCGCCTATGTCATCATGCGCTTGCTCGGTCCGGGTGGCTGCCCATGGGATCACGAACAAACACCGCAATCGCTGCGACGCACCTTGCTCGAAGAGACCTACGAAGCCATCGATGCCCTCGACCGTGGCGATGATGCCAGCCTGCTCGAGGAGCTGGGTGATGTGCTCCTCAACATTCTGATGCAGGCCGAAATGGCGCGCCAAGCCGACCGCTTTACCATGGCCGACATCTATCAGCAGGTGACTGCCAAATTTATCCGCCGCCATCCCCATGTCTTTGGTGACATGCAAGCTGCCGACAGCGAGGCGGTGCTACAAAACTGGTATCGCATCAAGCAGAGCGAAGCTGGTGCTGATACGCCCAAAAGTCCACTGGCCGGTGTGCCGCTGGCCTTGCCGGCATTGACTGCTACCATGGCACTCCTCAACAAATCCAAGCGCTACGGCATGCGTATGAGCGATATTCCCACGACGCCCCCCACTGCCGAGGAATTGGGGGCGCAACTCTTTGCACTGGCAACGACCGCCATGGCACATGACATGGATGCTGAGGCTGCCCTGCGTGAAATCAATGCACGCTACCGCGTCCGTGTGGATGCCTTGTTTGCCCGCGATGGTCATCTCAACGACCAAAACCAGCACTTGTGGCGCGACCAGCCGGCGAGCGATGCGCTATGACCTTGCCACGGGTGCTCTTTATTGTGGGGCAGACGGCCGTGGGCAAAACCGCGCTGTCACTGAGCGTGGCACAGCAGGTCGGCGGCGAAATCATTTCGGCCGATTCACGTCAAATCTATCGCCACATGCACATCGGTACCGCCAAGGCCACAGCGGCTGAACGTGCCCACGTGCCCCACCACATGCTCGACATCGTCGACCCCAGCGATACCTACACGCTGGCGCAGTACCGTGATGCTGCCCTCAGCCACATCCACGCCATCCACGCCCGTGGCCACCTGCCCATGGTGGTGGGGGGCACGGGGCAATATGTGGCAGCCTTGCTCGAGGGTTGGAGTATCCCCGAAATCCCCCCCAATGACGCGCTCCGTGCCCAACTCGAAGCGCGTGCCGCCAGCGAGGGAGGCGCCGCGTTGTATGCACAACTCCAGTCACTCGACCCCGAGGCGGCGCGTCAGATCCATGCCACCAACGTACGCCGCATCATTCGGGCGCTGGAGGTGTGTCTCAGCACCGGCCAGCAATTTTCGCAGTTGCGCCAAGCGCAACCGCTGACATTTGCGCCAGTGGTGGTGTGGTTGACCTGCGATACACCCACGCTGTATGCCCGCATCGATGCCCGTGTCGACACCATGCTGGCGACGGGGCTCCCCGCCGAAGTGCTGCACCTGCGGGGCATGGGGTATGGCTGGGAGTTGCCTGCCATGTCGGGCATCGGCTACCGCGAATTCCAGCCGTGGTGTGATGGTACCGCAGACCTCAATGCCGTCGCCGAACGCATCAAATTCAACACGCACGCCTTTGCGCGCCGTCAGGCTACCTGGTTCCGGCGCTGGCAGTGCGTGCAGACCCACGCCGGCGACGTGGCTGGGGTTGTGCGTGTGTGTATGGGCGCATAACATGCGCCCGCGAAATGCGCTGGGTGTTGGGAGATATCAGCGCATCATAATGGCTCGTACCCCCCATACACACAACGGCGACGCCGCATTCTGCATTCTGCATTCTGCATTCTGCATTCTCAATTCTGCATTCTCAATTCTGCATTCTCAATTCTCAATTCTCAATTCTCAATTCTCAATTCTGCATTCTCAATTCTCCTAGCGATGTGACCGGGGTTGTGCGTGCGATTGCCCGTTGCAGTGCATAACCCACCACCATACACACAAAGGCGACGCCGCATTCCGCAACGCCGCCATCCTGCATTCTCAATTCTCAATTGTCCATTCTCAATTCTGCATTCTCAATTATCTTGCCCAATAAAGTGCACCGCACTCTTGGCTGCCTCGAGGATGGTTAGCAAGCCGCTGCCCGGGTGCACCGCCCCACCCACAAAGTACAAGCCTGGCATCCAGTCGGCGCGGATGTGTGGCCGTAGCGGCCCCAGCTGCGCCCAGTTGTGCCCCAAATTAAAGACGGCCCCTTTGTAGGCATCAAACTCGTCGCGCCACGTCTCCGCCACATAACACGTCTCGCTGACGATATGCTCGGCAATGTCGTGGTAGCCCAGCATCGGCATGCGCGCCACAATCAGGTCACGGTAGCGCTGTTTGTTGGCTTCCCAGTCCACACCATGGTCAGTATTGGGGATGGGGACCAGCACAAACAACGTGCTATGCCCGGCTGGCGCACTGCTGGGATTGATGATGGTCGGATTACACACATAAAACGACGGATCGACGTCGTCGAGTGCCGAATCGTCCACATACGGCGGCTCTTTGCTGCGGATATGCTCCGACAAATAGAGCTGGTGGTGCGCCAACTCGGGGTATTGCTTGTCGACGCCCAAGTAGAGCATAAATGTCGAGCACGAGTAGTGGAATTTGTTTAGCTTGCGATCCGTGTACGGCCCGCGCTGCTCGGGGGTCAGCATCGTGCTCAGCGTATGGCCGAAGTCTGCGTTAAACAGCGCAATGTCGGTGGCGACCTCTTTGCCATTGGCGAGGCGGACTGCGCGCACCTTGTTGTGCGATGTCACCACGCCTGCAACACGCGTGTTGTAGTGGAATGTCACACCCAGATCAGTGGCGGCTTGGGCAAAGCCGCGCATCAACGCTGCAAAGCCCCCCTCGGGGTACCAGATGCCGTCGTTGAACTCCAGCCACGACACCAGACTAAACACACTCGCACACTTGGTGGGGTGCATGCCCAGGTATTTGGCCGGGTAGCTGAGACCATAGACCAGCCGGTCGTCTTTGAAGTAATTCCAATAGTGGTCGTACAGCGATTCCCATGGGCGGAAACTCAGCGCGTCCTTGATTTCCCGCGGGTTGAGATACCCCAGAATCGAGCGCACCGGTGTACCCAAATATGGCTTGTAGCCCATCTCGTTTTTGCGGATGTGCTCCGTGTACCAGCGGTCAAAGGCTTCGGGTAAATCGGCCCGCCACGCACCAATCTGCGCCTTGAATTTGTCCAGGTCGGAGTCGAGATCCAGCATGCTGCCGTCCCAGAACTTGAGGCGCGTATTGGGGCTCACCCGCAGTAATTTGACATAATTGTCGAATTTGAGCCCACACTCGTCAAAGAGTTCATGGTAGACGCGTGGCACCTGTAAAATGGTCGGTCCAGTATCAAAGGCATAGCCGTCTTTGACGAAGCCGCGCGTGCGTCCACCGGGACGATCGTGGGTTTCGTAGACATGCACGGTATAGCCGGCTTTAGCGAGGCGCATAGCTGACGCAAGCCCGCCTGGACCAGCTCCCACGATGACGACTTTTTGTTTGGCCATGACACCCCTTCTCTCTGTGTGTGTATGGTGCGTTACGGCAACACGTAACGCGTAATCGAGCCGTCGCGATTGCCCACAGCGATTTCGCTCCCTGTGGGATTCACCCCGATGGCGGTGATACCATCCTCTTGTGTGATTTCTGCGACGGACTGACCACTATCAGCATAAAACGTGAGCACACCCGCAAAATTAGCGGTCACAATCAAATTATCTGCAGGCAACGCCTTGACCACCGCAAAACCGTTTGGATCGGTGCTTTTGATGGTGCGCACTGCGGTGTCTGCAGTAAATGTGCGAATTTCTACGACGTTTTCGGCGTTCAAGACTACCACGTGCGCCCCATCGCTCATAAAGTCGATGTCGTAGATGGCGTCGTCGCTATGCCACAGCAATGTACGTGCCGTGACATCCCAGAGCTCGTAGCCAGGCTTTTCGCCTGCACCAACCACGGCCAATATGTTGCTGGTATGCGCAAACTCGGCGACACGGATGTCTTTGAGGGTGGTCTGCAACGTAAACGACGTGCCTACCGTGTCACCACGCCAGATTTGGATGGTTTCACTTGAGCCGACTGCCAAAAACTTGCCGTCGTGTGAGGCCGCAATCGCCAGCGGACGCCCAATCAGCCCCTGCAGCGTCTGTGGGGTCTGTGATTCGGGTGTATACAGGCTGAGCGTGTCCTCGGCGGTAATCATGGCAAAGCGGTTCGTCCCCAAAAAGGCGATATCTTGACCGACACCCGTGTACCCGGCCAAGAACAAATCCTCTTGGCGGTCGATTTGATGCAGGCGCACCGTGCCGTTGTAGCCGGTGCTCGCAATCACGGTGCCGTCGAGGGCATAACGGATGCCTGTGGGGATACCCTGGCCCACTCGAAACGTCCCTAGAATCTGCTCATTTGCTAGATCCCAGATGAGCAAGCGTCCCTCTTGATCGCTCGTGCTAATCAGGCGTGCAGTCAACGGGTCGAGGGTAATCCCAAAAATACTCAGTTCGTGTTGTTGGTACGATGCAGTTTGATTGCCACTTGCCGTGTCCCACACGCAGATGCGCCCATCGAGCCCTGCACTATACAGCGTGCTCCCATCACTGCTCAGCTGCAGTCCACGAATAGTAATCCAGCTGGAGTGCCCTTGGAGTGTGCGGATGATGCTGCCGCTGCTGGCGTCGATTTGCGTGATAAGTCCGCTTGTCGCACCCACATACAGTGTATCGCCGTCGCGGCTCCACACGAGCCCAGTAGCCCAGTACGGCGCCTTGTTGGGATCATCGGGGTTGGCTGGTGTTGTAAACGAAAACCCGACCACTTCGTTGCCAGTGCGTGCCTCCCACTGGCGCACACTGCCATCGCGTGAGGCACTGGCCAGGATCTGGCTGTCAGCCGACCACGCCAATCCCCCTACCAAATCGGTGTGCCCGGTGAGCACGGCCACCGTTTGTTGTTGTGCAATGTCCCAGATGCGAATAGAGAGATCGGTGCTGCCACTCGCCAAATATTGCCCATCCGGACTAAAGGCGAGTGAACGAATCCAGCCGTCGTGACCACGCAACGTCATGACTTCGCTGTTGTTGGTCACATCCCAGATATGGATGATGGCGTCGTTGTTGGCGCCACTGGCCAACCAACGACTATCAGGTGACCACGAAAGCGTGGTGATATTACCCACATGCCCACGAAACACTTCTGTTTCACTGAATTGGACGGCCTCGTGAATGGAAACCACATCCCCGGCCGCAATCGCAATATTCTGCCCATCAGGTGACCATGCTGCCGGTCCAAATGCGGTGCTTGTGATCACACTACCCACCTGCAGGTTGGCCACGTTGCTGGTGTCGATGACACGATTGCTGGCGGCCACGGTCGGAACGCTCGTTGGGGTCGCTGCCACGATCGCCTTGCTGGTAGGGCTCGGCGCGGGCGTGGAAGTCGTGACAGCGAAATTAAAAGAACTGACGAAATTATCTCCGAGTACGGAGCGCCACGGGCTCCCGGGTACAATCAGCAGGAGCACGATACACAACATGATGGCGAGGAGCGTCAGTGTGATGGCTACCGCTACCAGACACCCCAACCGCACATTGCTGGATGCACCAGGTGCGATATTGACGACCGGTGGTGCTTCTTGGTAGTTGCCGGGTAGCATCGCACTCGGGATTGCGTTGCTTGCCACTGGTGATGGATTATCGGCTGCCACCGGCGGCACATCTACCACTGGCATATCGGTAATACTCGTGCTCCGATTGCCCAGGGTGGCAATGGTTTCCAACGAAATCTGCATCTCAGCCGCTGATTGATAGCGATTGGCGACTTTTTCTTGCAAGCCACGCAGCAATACCTGCTCGAACATTTCGCTCAGTTGTGGATTGAGTGTCCGTGCCGGTACAAATTTTGCTCCACCGGCCAGCACTTCGGCGGTGAGTGGTGCGACTCCGGTACTGGCGTAGTAGGCAAGACTGGCTACCGCATAGACGTCGCTAGCCGCCGAGACTGCCCCGCCGTTGACGAGCTCAGGCGCCCGGTAGGGTGATGCATGGGTGGTGCGTGTCCGCATCAGCGCAAAGGGCATCAGTTTCCACAAGCCGTCATCGGCCACCACCACATCATAGGGCGTCGGTGTGCCCAAAAAGAGTGCTGGCTGATGATGATTGAGTTGGTCGATGAGTGCGAGCAGTCGAATCGTCTGGGTGGTGACTTCTGCAGGGGCCAAGGCGCCATTGCGCATGCGCACCGTCTGGCTCAAATCGTGGCCACCAGGTGCAGTACACACCGCCATGTAGCCCGTTTCTGTGGCACTATGCGCACTGAGTGGCAACAACACGCCGTGTGCGTCGTTGATGGCACTGATGCGGCTAGCGTTGTCAGCGAGCTGTTGCTGAGATGCTGGATCGCTGGTCATCCATTCGGCCACATAGACGAGCCCACCGCTGTGGTCGTCGCGACAACAAAACACGGCTACACCGTGCTGCTCGTCAATGGCATAGATGACCCGATACCGACCTTGAATGATACGCTCGGGAAGCGACATCGTGTAACCTCGTTGTGTGATAGTGCGTAGTGCCTAGGTGCACCGTGGGGACTACGAAAGAACGCCTTTGGCAATAGCCGTGTCAACCCGTTCGACGGCTCGCCGTGCACTGCGAATAGACCCTTCAATGGACGCCATGAACTCCTGTTGGGTGTAGTCACCCGCCAAAAAGAAATTAGGGATGGGAGTGGCCTGGTCGGGTCGGTACTGCTCGACTCCTGGTCGCGCCGAGTAGACTGAATTGGGGATGCGCACAATGTGTGATTTGACCAGTGTGGCACTGGCTGCTTCGGGGTGCAAGAGGGTGAATTCACGCATCACCGTGCCAAGTACCTCGTCATCACTTTTGCGCATCAACTCTTCGGCTGGTGCAACCACCAACTCGATAATTGAGCCCTTGCCCTTGTGGTAGTCGGGTGATACGCGGGTCAGGTCTGCGTAGACGCTGATGTGCGTGCCCGAACTAAAGATCAAGTTATCCACATCGGTGACCATGCGGTCAAAGTACAGCTGTGTCGTAATCACCGGTTGACCCTTGAGGTGCTTCAAGTTGTCGAGGACGGCGTGTTTGCGCATCGCAGGCGACATCACTTGGCGCAGGCTGTGGACCGGCATCGCTGATACCACCGCATCAGCGTGGATTTCTTCACCGCTGTCGAGGCGTACGCCACCCACTTTGTTGGTCGTTTCGTCATATAAAAAATCTACGACGCGACTTTCAAAGCGAATCGTGACACCTTTTTGTTGCAGTTGCTGTATCAACGGCACCCATAGGCGTTCGTACGGTGATCCCTTGACCAACGCCATCTTGGGCGCTTTGGTCTCCTTGGCAAAGTGCAACAGGGCCGTCAGCACCAGCTTGGCTGAAACCGTGTCGCACTTTTGAAAGTTGAGTGCGAGCGCCATGGCATCCATCAGTTTGTCGATGGTACTCTGCCCCATGCCGTTGGCCAGATGCCACTCTTTGTAGGTGATATTGGCCTGGGCATCGAGATACGCCTGCGAGCCAAAAATCGGCTTGAGCAACCCACGCGCCATGCGTAATTTTTCACCCCAGGTGAGTAGCCGACTCTGCGCTACACCTGCGAGTCCGTTGAGTGGTGCAGGGAGACCTTGCACAAACTCGATGGAGGCGTATTGCCCACCGGGCAGTGCAAAGACCATCTCGGCTGGTTTCCAGTCAAAGCTGTTTTCGAGCCCTACTTCTGCCAAAAAATTGAGGAGGTTGTGGTATGCACCAAAGAAGACATGTAAGCCGCTTTCGACCCAGTCGCCGTCAGCATCCTGCCATGCAGAAACTTTGCCACCTGGCACATCACGTTTTTCGAGCAACGTGACTTGGTGTCCACGGTCATTGAGCCACTTGGCAGTAGCAAACCCAGCTGGACCCGCGCCAGCGATGATGATATGCATAAAAATCCCTCTGTATACAACCACATTTCCTATGTGGTGGTACGCTTGCCACGAAAGTCAGGATGTTAGAGCCGAGAAATTAACACCTTGTCGATGCGCAACCCGTCCATGTCGACTACCTCGATGCGCCACCCATCGGCCTCGGCGATATCTCCTGACTGCGGGATGCGCCCCAACAGCATCAGGGCATAGCCAGCCACGGTATCGAAGCGCGCACTTTCACCGTCACGCACAGCCAACTCGGTGCGTTCGACCACATCGTCGATGGGCGTAGTCCCGTCGACGAGGTACGAGCCATCCTCGCGTCGCACAATGGTGGGTGACGCAGCATCGTCGTATTCGTCGGCGATATCGCCGACGATTTCTTCCATGATGTCTTCCAGTGTGATGATGCCTTCCACCGTGCCGAGCTCACCGACCACAATCGCCAAGTGTTGCTGATTTTTCTTGAACAACCCCAGCAATGTGGCGGCGCGACTTTGTTCTGGAATAAACCAAGGAGTGCGCATGGCCTGTTTGACGGGTGCCGTCAAATCACCAGAGCGCACCAAGCGTAGCACATCGCGCGCATGCACCACCCCAACCACATGGTCGAGATCCTTTTCATAGACGGGTGCCCGCGAATAGCCACTTTCGAGCATGGCATCCACAGTTTCGCCAATGGTTGCATTGGCTTCCAGGGCATAAACGTCGGTACGTGGAGTCATCACTTGGCGCACGGTACGCTCACCAAGTCCAAAGACACCCTCGATGATTTCACGTTCGTGATGCTCGACTGCCCCGCTCTGCGTGCCCTCGCGCACGAGTTGGCGAATGTCGTCTTCGGTCACGGCGCTGTTGTTGGTATTCCGTTGTCCGGCGAGTTTGAGCAATAGTTCTGTCGAAAGCGTCAGCAACCACACCAATGGCCGTGACAGCTTGGCCATGAGTGTCATCGGCACCGCCATGCGCACTGCAATCCACTCTGCGTGTTGCAGTGCCAAGCGCTTGGGGACTAATTCACCGAGCACCAACGACAAGTACGAAATAATCAGCACAACGAGTGCCAGTGCCACGGTATCAGCATAGCTTGCCACATACGGGATGACGCTGATGAGTGGGATGAGGGTTTCGGCAATTTTGGCACCACCAAAGACCCCAGTTAACGTGCTAATCACGGTAATCCCGACTTGGACCGTCGAAAGGAGCCGATTGGGGTCATCTTGGAGTGCGAGTGCGGCCGTCGCACCTTGGCTCCCATCATCGGCTTTTTGCTGGAGTCGTCCACGTCGTGCCGACACCATTGCAAGCTCTGTACCCGCAAAGATACCATTGGCAAGAATCAACGCCACAATTAAAGTCAGTTCTTCGCCCATTCATCCTTCCCAACACATAAATATCACTCATACTATAGCATTTTCTCATGAGAATACGATAAATCTTTGCAATGTGCACCGTAGCGATTGTCCCCATACGCCGTACCTTTTGTGTGTTTGGTAACGGTAGAGTGTGTAGGAGGTGGTACATGTGGGAGTGGTTGTGGCAGTGGATTTTTCCTGATCAGTGTCTGGTGTGTGGTCAGTATGGCACCCCGTTGTGCCTCCACTGTGGTGCTCGTTGCCCCGCATATACTGCAGCACCACCTGATTGTGGTGCTGATTCAGTGACAATCGTCTATCGTTATACCGGAGCCATGCGCCATATCATTTTGCGCCTCAAGTACGCCAAACAGCCGCGGCTCGCCCGCGTACTGGGTACATTGTTAGCACAGGCCACATGGCCAGCCTGGCCGCATGCAGTGGTGGTGCCGATTCCTGGTGCGCCACAGCGGGTGGCCGCCCGTGGTTACGATCAGGCCGTGTTGCTGGCGCAGCAAGTCGCAACAGTGCGGCAGATGCCCATGCAAACCAATCTGATACGCGTGCGCAATACTACAGCACAGGCGCATCTCTCACGCATGCAGCGCCAGCACAACATCAAGGATGCATTTGTATGGCAGGGCGGGATGGCACCTGCGACCATCATCCTCGTTGATGACATCTGTACCACCGGTGCCACCTTGCGTGAGGCGATTGTGGTGCTGCGGCAGGCTGGCGCCACGCACGTCCATGTAGTGGTCGTTGCTCGTGGCACACAACACACCCCCCATGCGTCATCAGGTACGCATGGGGGGTGAGCTATTGCGTTGACACGCTTATTCGTCGTTATCGTCGCTATCGTCGTTGCCACTATCGAGGGTTTCGAGGCGTTCGTGGTCTTCTTCGTCACCACCAAAGCTTTCGCCTTCTGTTTCCGTTTCTTCGACCTCATCATCACTCGTATCGCTATCGTCAATATCATCTTCGATATCATCGAAGCCAACTCGTCGTTCATTCTCATCCACCAATTTCCCGGGGAATGATACTTCGTGAATGTTGTCTTGGGTAAGGTTGTACGGATTGCGATACGACTCACGAATCACGATTTCAATCTGGTCTTGGCGTTCGCTGATGCGCAACACCGCCGCAATGTAGGTGTTGCCGCGGTTGATGAAACGGATAATCCGTGCCGCAAGGCGTGGCTCGAGCCGCCCAATCGCAACGCTATTGGCATCATATACGTCGAGTGCGGTGGCATCATCGGGCATCGCTGCACCCACAGCCTGTTGTGGTGCACGCAAGTAGAGTTGCTCACCAGGCACCAAGCTAATCGCCTGATTGGTATCAACGTGCAACGTGGTGAGCGTCGATTTGCCTGTTTCAATCGCATACGTACGCATATCCACAAATTCACGCTGTTTGGGATCAGCGCGGCGGGTGCGTTCGATGGTCTGCAGCATGCGGCGCGCAATCTGGTTGTATTCTTGGATATCAATCACCAGCTCGTATACCTGCTGTGCGCTATCGAGATCGTTCGTCTCAAAAAAGGCTTTACCGAGCCGATTGAGTGCATCAATGTCTGCCACAGAGACATGTGGGAATTCTTCGCGGCGAAACACAATACGCTCATCCTCAGAATCACCCTGATACCCGAGTAAGTGGGCATTGATACGAATCGCCTCTTGCCAATTTCCTGCTTTGGCACTTGCAATTGCAGCGTGTTGGTCATTCTTGCCATGTAGTGCAGTATCGTTATTGTTGCTCACATCAACTCCTTTTCGCCTCTGCTTAGCTCGAGCGCGCACATCCAATTTCTGGATGATTCACACAATAGGTCACAATCGCTACCGCGATGCTATTGTTCATTGCATGGGCACATACTCCGGCCCACACCGAACCACTCATGTGGCGCAGCCACGCCAACAGTACTCCCATCACCAGGGTCTGACTCACCAAGACCACGGCACCTTGGCTCGCCGATGTGCTATGCCCGATGGCAAACATCAGCGCCGTGCCGATTACTGCCCACCATATGCCGTACTGGCGTTGTATGGCACCCCACAAATACCCACGGAAGAGAATCTCTTCGCCGAGGGGAGCCACCAGACTTGCCACCAACCAAAACACCAGCTGCCCTTGGTAGTCACCGGCCACAAGCGGGTAGGCGGCAGCTTGATTTTGCTGGAGCCCGAATGTAGCAAAGAGCAACCCAACCAATATGTTCACCACCAGCACCAATGGGGCACCGATGAGACTCCACACCAGCACTGATCTCCACTGTGGCACCACCCCCAACAGCTGAGCCGATGAAGTGCGCCACCAGGCAAAGAGCACGAACGCCACGTTTTGCGCGGTTACTACCAGCGCAACTCCGTTGGTACCCAGCTGCTTCATGCTCATCCGCCCCGGCCACATCCCCTGCTGATACCAGCCGACCGCGACCGCCACTCCAAATGTGGCAATCAGCATGATGCCGACGATGCTTGCCACATCGCGTACCAGCCACCAGTTGTGACTAGCCCAGCGGGGTGACTTCACCACACACCGTCCCTTGTAATGACCACGGGCTTGTCGCAGTAACCATTACTTTGGCGACTCTGCCCCGCCAGTCATCTGGACTACTGAAAAAGACCAACAAGTTGCCCGGGGTGCGCCCACGCCACTTGCCTTTGCTTTCGCCTTCTACCAATACTTCAACGACTTGGTCTTGTAAGCGTGCGCTACGCTCTGTCGCAATGGCTTCTTGCTGTCGCTCGAGCTCGATGCGCCGAGCCTGCTTGACCCCTTCGGGTACCGCCATGCTTGGATCCGTCTCCATGTCGCCAGCGCGTGTGCCTGGGCGCGCCGAATACGCAGCAATATGCACCTTGTCGAAGCGAATCTCGGCAAGCAGATCTTTGGTGCCTTGGAACTCCTCGTCACTCTCGCCTGGATGCCCCACAATGATGTCTGTGGTCAACGAAATATCGGGCATAGCGGTGCGAATTTTGCCGATGAGGTCGACATAGCGTTGCACCGTGTACCCACGCCGCATGCGCTTGAGCATGGCATCATGCCCCGCTTGCACTGGCAAATTAATCTCTCGTGGACATTTGGGGAGCTCGGCCATCGTGGCAATTAGCTCATCGGTCATCCAGGCAGGATGTGATGTCAGAAAGCGTAAGCGCACTAAGCCGGGCACATCATGTACCGCACGGAGCAGGGTCGCCAGCGTCGGCCGACCCGGCAAATCATGCCCCCACGAATCCACAATTTGCCCGAGAAGTGTGATTTCTTTGGCACCACGTGCCACAATGCGTGTGACTTCGTCGACAATCTCAGCAAGCGGGCGACTGCGCTCTTTGCCACGTCGCAACGGTATCACACAAAATGCACACGACATGTTGCACCCGTACTGGATGGGAACATGCACCGATACCGGTGGATTCTGCCAGTCAGCTACGGGTAATGCGGGCTCTTCAATGGAGTAAATGGGATTGGGCGCAAGCGCCAATACCTCGTCTACTGCGGATGGCGACACAAAGTGGTCAACCACCGGCAAGCGCTCTTTGAAAATCGATTGGTTGTTGGGACCGACCATACACCCCCATAACACCACCGTGGTGTCGGGGTTGGCTTTTTTGACGCGCTGTAAATCCCCCAACTTGCCCAGAATTCGCTCCTCGGCTGAAGCACGCACACTACACGAATTGAGGACAACAAAACTGGCCTGGCTCGGCTCGCTGGCTGGTGCATACCCGACACTCTGGAGCGCACTTTCGAGCCGCTCTGAGTCCGAAATATTCATTTGACAGCCGACCGTCCAGACATAATAACGCCGCTCACGGGGCGTGTCGTCCCGTGATGTGCTCGGCGCATCTGAGAGGAAAAGTGGGATGTCCTGCATGGCAGATGATCCTCGTATGGTCAAACCCTAACAACGTATTATACCATAAGCGTGCGAGGAATGCCCCTACCACACGGTAATCGGTAAATCGTTGCTGACGCTCAACTCGGCGGCTTGTCGTAGTGATGCCAAACACCGCATCACGGGGTGCTTTTCGGGGACTTGCATCTGTGTCAGATAGCCGTGGAGCTGATACAACTCGCGCTGCAGTGCACTCGCTGACCCCACACTGATGCGCTCGATGGCTTCTTCCTCTTCCTCGCGGGCATCTGCGTCGTCGTCTTCGTCATCGAAAAACAAATCGATGGGCGCAGGGAATTCGACGGGGATGTAATAAAACGGATCGCCATCAGGTCGTATGAAATGGGGAAACCGCGTCGGCAATTCTTCTTCGAGTACCTTGCCTAACAAAGGGTCGATGTCTTCGTTTTCGTCGAATTTTTTGTTCAACAGCGGCGTGATATCACGCCCTTGTTCGAGATAGACGGCGATTTGACTCAGGCGGTATAAATCACCATATTGTCGGATCCCCCCCTCCCAAATGACTGCCCCTGGATTGGCCATGAAATCGTATTCGACGCCTTCTTGGCGCAAGTAATCCTGCAATTGGGCGACGAGCTCGCGTTCTTCTTCGTACATTTCACGATCATCGTTGGGAGTGTAATTAAATATGGAACCGACTACGAGCGAAATATCGTAATCTTGTTCGTCTTGGCTATGCTTGTGATTGGCGTTGCTCACGCAAAAACTCCTCATCAATGTTGTTACTTCATAAGCATACACAATCAACTCGTATCATGCAACTTTCATGTGGATGAAACTTTTCAGCGATGTGAGCCGTCATCAGTACATTCGGCCAAGATATGTGGTGTGGTGAAAGGGCATATAGTATGCGTAATCGGTTTCAGTGGCTTGTCAGCTGCATCGTGCTATGTACAGTATTGCTTGGGGTGCGTAGCGCCCATGGTCAGCTGGCTGCCCCGGCCATTGTTGGTGGCAGCATCGCTACTGCCAACGAATTCCCGTGGCAGGTGTGGCTCCATCCCACCAATTACAACGGCGTGTACTGTGGCGCCTCATTGATTAGCACCAACTGGGCTTTGACTGCTGCCCACTGTGTGCAGGGGTATAGTGCCACGGGCTTGGTGGTCGAGCTTGGTATGCACACCATTGGTGGTACCAACCCCTATCGCCAGACCAAAACGATTAGCCAAATTATCGTACACCCACAGTACAATGCGTCCACTATGGACTACGATTATGCCTTGCTTCGCTTGTCGAGTGCAGCCACACTCAATACTGCGGTAGCACCGATTGCCATCGCTACCAGCAGCGATACTGCACTGTATGCCAATGGGGTAAATGCAATTGTGAGCGGCTGGGGGACCACCAGCTCGGGTGGTGCAGTATCGTCTGTGTTGCGCAAAGCGACAGTACCTGTGGTCGATAATGTGACCTGCAATGCCAACTATGGTGGTGGGATTACCGCCCGGATGATGTGTGCTGGCTATCCCCAAGGTGGCGTTGATTCTTGCCAAGGCGATAGTGGTGGCCCGTTGTTTGTCAATACAGCGAATGCCCCCAAGCTGATTGGTGTGGTCAGTTGGGGCGATGGCTGTGCCCTCGCCGGTAAGCCCGGTGTCTATTCACATGTCGCCAATGCCTATAGCTGGATTACCACGTATGTCACACTCACCCCCCAACCGACTGCTACAAGTGTCCCAGCGACAGCTACGAGTGTCCCAGTGACGGCTACGAGTGTCCCAGCGACAGCTACGAGTGCACCGGTGACCGCTACGAGTGCACCGGTGACCGCTACGAGTGCGCCGGTCACCAGCACCCCATTGGTGTCGTTGACGCCCACTGCAACGCGCCCAGTAACCAATACACGCACCCCAAGCCCATCACGTACTGCCACTCGTACGCAAACGCCGTCACGTACGCGCACGGCATCACGTACTGCCACCCCACGTCCCGATTGGATGACACGGGTTGGGAATGGTGACTTTGAATTGGGCAACCTGATTTGGCTCGAAAGCTCGAGTAACTATCCAGCAGTGATTGTCAATGATGGGCGCATCAAAGCGCGTTCTGGCAAGTACTATGCATGGTTGGGTGGCAACAACAATGAAGCATCACTCATCCAGCAGAGCCTGACCGTGCCAAGCGATGCCCCCTATCTGCGCATCTACTATATGCTTGCATCCGCCGAAAAGTGTGGCATGCGCTATGACACTGCGCAAATCACCATCAACGGTACCACTGTACTCAATGGTGACATCGAGTTGTGCAATCGCAACACGGTGCGTGCGTGGAAGGCCTTTACCGTTGATTTGCGTGGTTTTGCTACTCAAACTGTCACGTTTGATGTGCGGGTCAGTACCGACGAGTCAATTGTGAGTAGTCTGTGGCTCGATGATATCGGCTTTGTGCGGCTACCGACCGATGCCATCAACTACTACGGTAAACGCGTCAATACCAGCAATTATGCACCTGGAAATGTGATCCAACGCTAACGCACCTTCAGCCCCCCTGCCGAATGACTACGGGAGGGGGGCTGATGTATGTGCCGATTTTGACGAACCAATCTATGTCACTGTGGGGCGCAGTGCTGTGTGTGCGTGGATTTCGACGCTATCCAACAGGGCGTGTTCAGTGTATAGTGGTAGCAGACGACATAGTTTAGGGGTCATGCGTGTATTTCCAGCGGATAGTAGTCATCGGATTCTGTGCATTGTGCGTATTCATGGGGGTGACTCAGCGTATCCACGCCGAACCCGCACCGCCGAGTATTGTGGGGGGTGACGTCGCTGCACCCAACGAATTCCCGTGGCAAGTCGCATTGACACGCTATGGGAGTGCGCATTGTGGGGGGAGCCTGATTACGGCGACCTGGGTGGTGACTGCCGCACATTGTGTCACCATGGGCAGTGGTGGGCTACGGGTCGAGTTGGGTATCCACAATATCTGGAGCTTGGGCAGCAACCCATACCGTCAGTCCATTGCCATCGAACAAATCATCATCCATCCACAATACGGCAATACGCTCGACTACGGTGATTACGATATTGCGCTGATTAAATTACAAGCTCCAGCTGTACTGAATACGACGGTCAAACCGATCGCACTTGCATCCAGTATCCATGGTAGCCTGTATGCCCCCAGCTCGTTGGCAGACCCAATCACATGGCCCATTGTGAGTGGTTGGGGGGCGACCAGCTACAACGGGAGTTCATCGCAGCTGTTGCGTAAAGTCGCAGTCCCGATTGTGTCAAATACGACCTGTAACACAAATTACAGTGGTGGCATCACCGAGCGGATGGTATGTGCTGGCCTGCCACAAGGGGGCAAAGATTCATGCCAAGGTGATAGCGGTGGCCCACTCTTTATCAACGACAACGGCACGCCTGTGTTGATTGGTATCGTTAGTTTTGGCCAAGACTGTGCTCTCCCCAATTACCCGGGCGTCTACACCCATGTGGCTCAGCTCTATCCGTGGGTAGCAAATTATGTGCCGTTGGGTGCGATCCCCACCTATACACCGAGCCTGACGCACACACCCAGCAACACCCGCACGCCGAGCCCCACGCACACACCCAGCAACACCCGTACGCCGAGCCCCACGTACACACCGAGCAACACCCGTACACCGAGCATCACCCGCACGCCGAGCAACACGGCAACGGCTAGCCGTACGTTTACGGCTAGCCGCACTGCCACGATTACCATGACGCCGTCAATGAGTCGTACCTGGACACGTACGTCTACGCCCAGTATCACCCGTACCGCAAGCAATACGCGCACTGCAAGTAATACCCGTACCGCAAGCAATACCCGAACTGCAACGATGACACGGAGTATCACCCGTACAGCAACTGCTACATTTACAGCGACTCTTCAACCCGAGTGGATGCGCCGTGTCCCCAATGGTGGTTTTGAGTCTGGGAACACGGCATGGAGTGAAGTCTCTACGAGTTATCCCAATATCATTACCCGCGAAACCGTGGCGGTGGCGGCGCGTTCAGGGCAATACTTGGCGTGGTTTGGTGGTGCCAACGATGAAGTATCGGTGATTACGCAGACCCTACAGGTGCGTGCTGATGCGCAATTTTTGCGCATCCACTATGTGGCTGCGTCACACGAAGACGACTGCAAAGTACCCTATGATACCGCACGCATTATCGTCAATGATACCGTTTTGCCTAGTGGTGATATTACGCTTTGTAAAGCAAAAAACGTCAGCACATGGCGTGCATTAACATTCAATATGTCGGCATACGTCAATCAAACAGTCACCCTGCGCATTGAAGTGCGTACAGACGTGTCGTTTGTGAGTAGTCTGTGGATCGATGATATTGGCTTTGTACGAAATGCGACCGAGCCACTCACCTACTACGGCAAATCTGCTGGTGCATCCACCGAACTCCCCGCTAATCGCTAGTGTGGCGTTTTTGCAATACGATAAAAAAGTTCGACGAGTCTCAACTCATCTGCTGATATGTGCTGTTCGTCTTCGTAACACCACCACGCCGAAAGAATCATCTGTGCAAAGTTCCATAATGCGATGTGTTGTACAGAGACACCAAGAATTTCACTCATGATTGCGATACGGCGCCGCGTCATTTGCTCAATGTCGCCACTTGCTACCAACCGTTCAACCGGATTGCGCAAATAGGCACCACATTCGTAGGCGGCGTCACCCATTACTCCTTGTGGGTCAATCACCACCCAACCATCGTGCTGTTGCAGGATGTTGTAGTGGTGAAAGTCGCCATGGAGTGCATACTGGGCTGTCTCATTGCTCAGTGTGGCATAGATGTCGATGGCCCAATCCACGTGCTGTGGCGCGAATGGTGCACACGATGCACCAAGTGTTGGTTTGATGCGCTGGAGCGCTGCTCCCCACTGTT
Organism: Roseiflexaceae bacterium; assembly: GCA_046303375.1. Lineage (GTDB taxonomy): Bacteria > Chloroflexota > Chloroflexia > Chloroflexales > Roseiflexaceae > UBA965. The sequence goes on along the minus strand of JBKCGB010000145.1, from coordinate 4,128 downwards.
GACATGTGGGCAGAGTGAGGGCGCTGGTGTGCGGGCGGATGCTCGTCTGCATCAGCTGGGCGGCAATAGTGGTAGCCTGGTCGTCATCGGCTGGTATAGCATCGTAGAGTGTGGTACCCGGCGTGATGGAGGGCAACAAGATGGCCTGACGCGCCTCGTCCACGGCAAGCAGCGGCACGGCGCCATGCCCCGCATAATGGCGCAGCATCTGTATTTCCCCGGCAAATTCACGGTGGAGTGAGGTTTTGATGACCACCGGGAGCCCATCCACAATGCGGTGTGCCCGACACACATAATTAAAACTGAGCGGGAATGGTTCGTCGACTACGAGGTGCCACTGGTCGGCAAGTGCTGCAATATGCGTAGGCATGCTGTCGCACCACACACGTCCCCGTTCCCCATGCATGGCCACCATGCGCGCCACAAACTCATGTGGTAGCGTTGGTATCATCGAGGTGCTCTGCGACATAGATGAGTTGGGCAAGTCGACGGTCGAGGGCGTGGGTCTTTTGGTCCACAAAAATCATGAGTGGCCCATCAAACGGCGATACCTCGCATACGGTGACCACGTTGCCTGGGATGAGTCCGAGTGACGCCAAATATTGTAAGCGACTACTGTGGTGATCGCCGCGTACACGTACAATCCGCCGACACGTACCCGCCGCCATGTCTGCTAGGCTGGTGCGGGTATGCGGGGGCATCGTACCATCGTGGGCGGGGATAGGGTCGCCGTGCGGATCCATGGTCGGGTGCCCGAGTAAGTCCGCAATCCGGGCTTCGAATTTTTCGGAAATCACGTGCTCGAGGCGGTCTGCTTCGTCGTGGACTTCGTCCCATTTAAACCCGAGTGCCTCGACCAGGTAGAGCTCAATCAGGCGGTGGTGCCGCAGGACTTCGAGTGCGATTTGTTGTCCTGCAGGGGTGAGCGCCACACCATAATAGGGTGTGTGTGTGACCAGATGCATATCGGCCAGCGTACGCAACATGCCACTCACCGACGCTGGTTTGACCGCCATGCGTTGTGCAATCAGTGATGTGGTGACTTGCGCGTTATCGAGACTTATCTCATAGATGCCCTTGAGATAATCCTCCATAGCATGTGTGACGCGTGCGGTGCGTGGATCTGGTGCCGACATGGTACACTCCTACCCGTGCCTATGCCTAGTGTACCACATGCACTATGGTCAACGTATGCGCTGTGTCCACCACCACGTCACACTCGCACCGAGGATGCACAGGCTACCGATGCTCACCAAGAGTGGCACTGTCATGCTGGAATTGACCGGGATACCACACACATACTGCCAAATCAGCGTTGGTGTGCGCATAATGCTGGCGATATCACGCGTATAGGCAACTGCGATGAGTACGAACATGAGTCCGAATCCTGCAACCATGGCCGTAATCATAGTCAGCAAAAATTGTTTTTGCATAGCGATTCCGTGATTGAGCGTCACGGTGGATGGTACCACCCACCGTGACGGTTGCAACAGTTACTTGATCGGCAACGGGACTTCAGGTCTGTACACGGGCGCATTGAATGTGGAGGCAAAGTCAACTGTTTCGAGGAAGACGGGCCCCCACGCCACAATACACAGCACCACCACCACTGCCAACCAGAATCCCCAGCGCTCGAGGAACAGGGGTGATTCAGATTCGACTTTGGTGTCGATGGGCGGAGCCTCTGCGTAGGCTGTTTTCGATGCAAAAATACTCAACAACAGATTCGCAAAGAGCAGAATGCTGCTAATCAGTAATAGCACCCCACCAATCACGGATGCGTTGAGGTATGGGACTGCCTCTGCGTTGATATATGGTGCACTGCCCAAGTCGGTGCGCCGTGGTACCCCCAGCAACCCGGCTTGGCTGTAGGTGAAGCCAAACGAGAGCATCCCCACAAACCACGTGTAAATTTGCACAAGTGCCATTTTGTTGCTGTACAGCTGCTTACCTGTCACCATCGGGATTAGCCAGTATGCAATCCCAATAAATGTCATCGTGACGGCACCACCGAGGGTGGTATGGAAGTGTGCCGGAATCCACGATGTATTGTGCAAGGCGATATTGAGTGTCAACGAGGCGTTGACAATGCCGCTAATCCCACCGACCACAAACATCAACATGCCGACGAGCTGAGCCGCTACGATTGGGTTCCACCAATCCTGCTTCCACATCCAGTCAATACGTCCTGTGGCGCCACGTAAGCGTCCTGCTCGTTCGAGTACCGCCCCGATATTAAAAATGGTCAGGAAGCTGGGAATGGCCACTGCAAAGGTGAAAACCCACTGTACTACCTTCATGACTTCGCTCACACCTGGGTCGACGTACATGTGGTGTACACCCACCGGAATCGAAAAGATGAGCAGCAAAATAAACGCCACCCGTGCCAGCGGGTCACTGAAGAGCTTGCTATTGGTCTGCTTGGGCAACATGGTATACCACGAGATATACGCCGGAATCAACCAGAAGTAGACCAACGGATGCCCAAAGAACCAAAACAAGGCCCGCGCGGTTTGTGGGTCAGTCGTGTTGACAAATCCGAGTGACAACGGCAATAACATGAACAAGACTTCGATGGCAACACCGAGTGTCGCCACACACCACATGGTGTAATTGGTGAGTGTGGCAAAGACAGCCAACGGTACCCGCTCTGTTGGACCACTTTCACGGCGCCAGGCATAGTACGTCATAAACAAAATCGCCGTCACAATCCACGTCCCCACAATCACCAACGTCAGCCCCACATAAAAGAGCGGGTGAGCCAACATGGACGGATAGAACGTGTAGAGTACATTGGCTTGCCCAGACAGGATGGCATAGAGTGTCATCAACATGCCGATCAGCATGATCCAGTATGCGCCCCATGCCAGCTTTGGCTTCCAGATTTCACGCTGCAATGAGCGCTGCACCACAAAATAGCTGAAGCCGACAATGAAAAACGTGGTAAAGACGAGGGCGTTGACCACACCGTGTACTGTCAATGCTTCGTAGTAGTACGAAAAGAACGGAATCGGGAGTTTGAGCATGGGCGCGCGCCGAAAGACTTGGAATGGTCCTAAAAAAATGCCGAGTGACAATGCCACAAACGCCGTGATGATGTGTGCACCAACGAGCCACTGCTCGCTGGTGAGGAGTTTGGTTGCGGGGAAGCTGATACGATGCCCTTGATGCGCAAGTCTCTGTGCAGATTGCATGATGATTCCTCTGCTTATTGAACGTTGATAACAGCGATCATGGCCTGGTGCCCTGGACCGCAGTACTCATGACAAATGATGTGGTAGACCCCCGGTTTGGCAAATGTGAGTGACACCTGTGATACCTGTCCAGGGACGAGCATCATATTGACGTTGTGTTGCTCGACATAAAACCCATGCGTCACATCTTTGGCTGTTGCCAAAATTTTGACTTTGCTCCCCGCTGGAATAGTAATGTTCGGCATTGACCCTTTGACGCCAAAGTCGAACTTCCACATGTGTGCCACCACCCGCAATGTATAGGCTTTTTCGCCGTCTTGGGTTAAACCAGGTGTTGCAAACTCTGTGTTGTCGAGTTGGGTGGGGTCGATGCGCCCAGCTGGGCTCGGCACATGGATGCCATAGATCAGCGATGTTGCAACCAGTGCTGCCACAAAACTGCCCATCAACATGCCAACGATGACGAACCAAGTGCGTTCATAACGATCTACGTGAATCATTACTGTGCTCCCCCGCGATTAATCACATCAAACCACAATACGAACCAATAAATGGCGTACCCGATAGCCAGCAACACTACAAACGTGAGTGTGCCTTTCGGCTCAAATGAATCGGGCTCGTGCGATGGGGACGGGTTGTCCATGGGTGGCTCCTTTACTCCACTGCGGTAGGTGGCGACTTGGTGGTGCATGTACGTGTCTTTGCAAACGCATACCGCGTGTCACATATCGCCATGCCGTTCTCGGCAATAACCCACGTGTGGTTGGGGCCCCCGTGATGTGTGGGGGAGAGAGGAATTGGGAGCAAAAATACAAAACCCACACGCAAATCGGCACAATGCCGTTGTGTGTGGCTCCCACGGTGTAATTTTCGAAGCGGAACAATGTGTCCATACGCTTCACCAAGTTTCATTCAATTGACGGTCGGGCTCGGC
>JBKCGB010000144.1:0-9965 GCA_046303375.1 Roseiflexaceae bacterium | reverse complement strand
GCCCAAGCCGGATTGTGGAACGATATCGACATTGTTGCAATTCATCCATATGTCAATCCTGCTCCCCCCAATGGCGAAGGCATTACAGCGAGCGTCGCCTACTTGGCACCGCTATTTGCCCGCTACGGCACGCGCCCCGTGTGGGTAACCGAAATCGGCTGGGGGAGTGGACCGAGTGACCGTGACCCTGCCGGCATCAACGACGCAGCACAACAAGCAACCTATTTGCGCCAAGTCGTACCACTGCTCTGGCATGCGGGCGTTGAATTAGTCTTTTGGTATGCCCTCAAAGATGAAGCGCATAATCCGTATGGGCTGATTGCCTGGGGAGCAGGGAGCGACGATTTCCAGATCAAAAAGCCAGCCTGGTGGGCATGGCAACACTTTGATGCCATCTCGGCCCCGCAGCACCGTACCATGATTACCTCGTTTGAGGATTTTGCAGGCATCTGGATTCGTGGTGATGAGCCATATGGACATTTTGCACAAAACAAGCGTATGAGTACTGCGGGAAGTCAAAGTATGCAGCTTGTGTACGACTTTCCCGCACAGCAAAACCGCTATGTCGTTTTTCGGCGGCGCCGATTATTACCGATTCCAGCACAGAGTACGGCCATTTGCATGCAGATCTACGGTGATAATAGTGCACATCGTCTCAAACTATGGCTCAAAGATCGCACTGGTGCGGTTTTTCAACTGGTACTTGGACCAGTTGGTCCGGCGCATTGGCATGAGCTGTGTGCCACTATTCCCAACACAGTCGATGCTGCAGCACGGATTTGGCAGAGTGATGGCATTGTACGGCCGCCATTATCGCTTGAAGCCATCGTCCTCGACGATAATCCAGATGGCATCGGTGGCCACGGAACGCTTTATGTGGATGCACTGAGTAGCGTACGCATATCACCCACTCCCCCTGATTAGCCGTCTATTTGTGCAAAATATACAAAAACACACAAAATAATTCGGATATTCCGTATCTTTCGAGTCATAGATGATTCTTCTATACTACATCCTAACATGCTTACTCAGTGTCGAGCGGGCTTGGTATGGAGTGAGTTATAGACAGACGAGGAGAGAATCCATGGCGTTGGATGCAAAGGGCGTATTACAGCTCATCAAAGACAAGAACATCCAGATTGTCGACACCCGCTTTACCGACCTGTTTGGTGGCTGGCAGCACTACTCGTTGCCGGCATCACGCTTGACCGAAGACATGATGGTCGAGGGACTCGGGTTTGATGGTTCATCGATCAAAGGCTTTCAGGCCATCCACGAGAGCGACATGTTGATGATCCCCGACCCGGCCAGTGCGTTTATTGACCCCTACTGCAAAATCCCCACCTTGGTGCTGATTTGTGACGTCATCGACCCACTCGAGCGCAAACCGTACTCACGCGACCCACGCAATGTGGCCAAAAAGGCCGAGGCCTACTTGAAGACCACCGGTGTTGCGGATACCGCATACTTTGGTCCAGAGGCCGAGTTCTTCTTGTTCAGCGATGTACGTTTCAACCAGACGGCCAACTCGGGCTACTACTTCCTCGATAGCCCAGAAGGTATCTGGAACAGTGGCAAAGAAGAAGAAGGTGGCAACAAGGGCTACCGTATCCGCTACAAAGAAGGCTACTTCCCCGTACCGCCCACCGACACCTTGCAGGACATCCGCTCAGAGATGATCATCAAGATGGCCAACATCGGTATCGACATCGAGTTGCACCATCACGAAGTCGCCACTGCTGGTCAGTGTGAAATCGACATGCGCTTCGACACGTTGTTGTCGATGGCCGATAAATTGCAGAAGTACAAGTACGTGGTACGCACCACTGCCAAGGAGCACGGCTACTCAGCCACCTTCATGCCCAAGCCCATCTTTGGTGACAACGGCAGTGGTATGCACGTGCACCAGAGCTTGTGGAAAGATGGCCAGCCACTCTTCTTTGACAGCACCAAGTACGCCTTGTTGTCAGACACTGCCCGCTGGTACATCGGTGGCGTACTCAAACACGCACCAGCCCTGTTGGCCATTTGTGCGCCAACCACCAATAGCTACCGTCGCTTGGTGCCAGGCTTCGAAGCCCCTATCAACTTGGTCTACTCGGTGCGCAATCGCTCGGCGGCTATCCGTATCCCGACCTACTCGAACTCACCCAAGGCACGCCGCGTCGAAGTACGCTTCCCGGATCCGACTGCCAACCCATACCTGGCCTTTGCAGCCATGATGATGGCCGGTCTCGACGGTATCCAGAACAAGATTGAGCCACCTGCGCCTCTCAACGTGGACATCTACGAGTTGTCGGCCGAAGAAAAGGCACACATCCGCAGCACGCCTGGTAGTTTGGCCGAAGCCTTGACTGCACTCGAAGAAGATCACGAGTTCTTGCTCAGAGGGGGCGTGTTTACCAAGGACTTGCTCGAGTCGTTCATCGAGATCAAGCGCTCCAAGGACATCGTCAACGTAGCGCTCCGCCCGCATCCATACGAGTTTTTCATGTACTACGACGCCTAAATGCGTCACGGCGGCACGAGGCTGGCGCCAACCTCGTGCCGCTCCCTGACACTCTCGTTGGTTGAGTTTTTTTCACCTCGTAAACCCACATTCGGTTGCGTCAGTTTCCCAGATTACAATGCCGTAAAAAACAGTAACAGACGCGGTTCCCCTACAATGCTGTGATGCATGGTTATTCACAGTGTATGCGCGAGCTCTATCTACAACATACGTCAAATGGGAGGATTGAACATGGACGCAATTAACGGTGCAGATACGACATGGGTATTGGTGTCAGCAGCACTTGTGATGTTGATGACACCAGGGTTGGCCTTCTTTTATGGTGGTTTGGTACGCCAAAAAAATGTGCTCTCAACCTTGATGCACAGCTTCTTCATTTTGGCACTTATCAGCGTGCAGTGGGTCTTGTGGGGCTACTCGCTGGCGTTTGCACCATCAGTCGGCGGTTTTGTTGGTGGTTTGGACTGGCTCGGGCTCCAAGGTGTGGGCATGGAACCCAACGCCGACTATGCGGCTACCATCCCCCACTACGCATTTATGGCGTTCCAGATGATGTTTGCAATTATCACTCCAGCACTTATCTCAGGTGCCTTCGCTGAACGTAAGCGTTTCGCCGCCTTTGCCGTCTTTGCCTTGATCTGGGCTACCGTTGTCTATGCGCCTGTCGCCCACTGGGTGTGGGGTGTAGGTGGCTGGATCCGCACACTGGGCGCACTCGACTTCGCTGGCGGTACCGTCGTCCACATTACGTCGGGTGTCTCCGCATTGGTCTGTGCCTTGGTGTTGGGCAAACGCCTGGGATTCGGTCAAGAGCCCATGCAACCACATAACGCCGTTTACACCCTGCTTGGCACCGGGTTGTTGTGGTTCGGCTGGTTTGGCTTCAATGCAGGGAGCTCACTCGGTGCAAACGGCTTGGCTGCCAGCGCCTTTGTGACCACAAATACCGCCGCCGCTGCCGGCATGTTGGCCTGGTTGGCTGCGAGCTGGATCCGCCACAAGCGCCCCAGCGTCATCGGTGCCTCTGCTGGTGCAATTGCCGGGTTGGTGGGGATCACCCCAGCAGCAGGCTTTGTGACGCCCATGGCGGCCATCATCATTGGACTCGTGACCGGGTTGGCGTGTTTCTTTGCCGTCGAATACGTGGTGCGTGGGCGTGTCGACGATGCCCTCGACGTCTTTGGTGTACACGGTGTCGGCGGTATCGTTGGTGCCTTGTTGACGGGTATCTTTGCCACCACCACCGTCAATCCAGCTGGCTTTGATGGATTGTTGTACGGCAACCCCGGACAGTTGGCCACACAGGCCATTGCCGTGGTAGTAGTCGCCGCATATGCCGCTGTCGTCACCTTTGTGCTGCTCAAAATCATCGATGCCACCATCGGCATCCGCGTCAGCGAAGCTGAGGAGCAAGCAGGTCTCGACGAATCACAGCACGGCGAAGTCGCCTACCGCGAAATGTAATCGTTCTTTCACCTACAAAATCCCCACTGGCGTTGGACGCTGGTGGGGATTTTGTATGGCTGAAATCAGGGTCCAGTGAGACGGTGAGAAGGCATATGTATGCCCCTAAATCACCTCTTGACATTTATTTCACAACGTATTACTATTCTTTTCACACGAATAATATGCAATGATGCACCAGTACCGCCGCAGTTGCGTGTGCTGGTTTTTTGTCTCATCCCCCTACGCATTGGTTCATCAGTTTGCCGGCGTCCAGGGCGACGCCTAGAGGGAGTTGCTATGACTGCATCCCATCATCCCCGTGCTGTTGGTCTCTACGACCCCCGTTTCGAACACGACGCATGTGGCATCGGCTTTGTGGCACGCCTCAATGGCAGCGCAACACACGATGTGCTTTCGATGGCCTTGACGGCACTCGGCAACATGCAACATCGTGGTGCAGTAGCGGCCGACGGCAAAAGCGGTGATGGTGCCGGTGTACTCACCCAGCTTCCCCTACCGCTCATCACGCGTGAGTTGGCCGCCCATTCGATTAGCGCCGATACCAGCCATATTGCGGTGGCCATGCTCTTTATGCCCCGCGACGCCCAAGCACGCCAACGCATCCACACACAGTTTCGTGTGGTAGCACAAACGCATAACCTCAACGTCATCCATCAGCGCACCGTACCGGTGGATATGACGGTGCTCGGCGAGCGGGCAGCCGCCTCGTGTCCCGTCATCGAGCAGCTTTATATCGTGCCGCAAGCCCCTGTTGTCGACGAGCAACGCTACGAGCGCACCTTGTACTTGCTCCGACGTGACATGGAATCATTTGCATCGAGCCGCGGGATTGCCGGCTTTTATGTGCCGTCACTGTCGCATCGCACCATCATCTACAAAGGGTTGGTGACGGCGCAATACTTGCCCAATTTTTACCTTGACCTGCGTGACTCCGACTATACGACAGCGGTGGCGGTCTATCACCAGCGCTACTCGACTAACACATTCCCCACCTGGGAGCGTGCCCAGCCCTTCCGCATGCTGTCACACAACGGTGAAATCAACACGCTCAATGGCAACGTGATGTGGATGCAAGCCCGCGAATCAGCGTGGCACAACGAAGGCTGGAATGGCGTCGAAGCCGTGCCCGTGCGCTCCGATCTGGGTGCACGCGTGGCCAGCACCGGGCACGTGGTCGACACCAACGGCAGCGACTCGTCGATGCTCGACAACGTGCTGGAATTGACGGTGATGGGCGGGCGCGACATTCGCCACGCTCTGGCCATGTTGGTGCCTGAGGCATGGGAACGCATCAAAGACATGGATCCCGCCTGGCGCGCCTTTTATCAGTACCACTCCACCATCGTCGAGCCGTGGGATGGACCCGCCGCACTCGCCTTTTGTGATGGCAACATCGTTGGCTTGTCGCTCGACCGCAACGGGCTGCGCCCAGCACGCTTTCTCGTCACCAACGACGGTATGGTCATCGTTGGCTCCGAAGTCGGTGCGGTCACAATCGACGAAGCCAAAATCGTGCGCAAAGGCAAAGTGGGCCCCGGTCAGATGATTGCCGCCGATTTGCGACGTGGTGTCTTTGAAGAAAATCACGCTATCAAAACTGCCCTGGCGAGCCGGCGCCCCTATGCGGAATGGTTGACTCAGGAAATGAGCGTACTCGCTCCCGCCTCAGCCGCCCGCTATGGTCATGTGGCTGCCAAAGAATTCGACAAAGAAGCCCAAGCCGCCCAACTCGGTGAACTGCAACAGGCCTTTGGTTATACCGCCGAGGAACTCTCCGTGGTCTTGCGCCCCATGGCACGCGATGGCGTCGAACCGGTCGGCTCGATGGGCGATGACACCCCGTTGACCATTTTTGCGGAACGCACCCGCCCCGTCTACAGCTATCTCAAACAGCGCTTTGCCGAGGTCACCAATCCCCCCATCGACCCACTCCGTGAAGAGTTGGTGATGTCATTATCAACGATGCTCGGTGGGCGTGGACATCTGCTCGAAGAGACCGCACAGCATGCACATTTACTCCGTTTGGCCGGTCCTGTGCTCCTCGATGGTCACATCGAAACCATTCGTGCGCATAGCGACGCCGCATTTAGTAGTGTGACCATCGATGCCACCTTCAGCGCCAGTGCCGGCCCCGATGTGCTCTTGCAGGCAATTACGCGGGTGTGCAATACAGCATGTGCTGCCGCCCAAAACGGCACGCGTATCCTCATCATCAGTGACCGCGCCTGCAACGATCGCCGTGCGCCCATCCCTACGCTCCTCGTGGTCGGCGCCGTGCATCGTGCCTTGGTTGATGCAGGGCTACGCCGCCAGGTGAGCGTGGTCGTCGAAAGTGGCGACATGCGCGAAGTGCACCACCTCGCCTGCTTGATTGGCATGGGCGCAGAGGCCGTCAATCCGTGGTTGGCACTGGCCTCGGTACGCGCCATTGCGGTGGATCGCCAAGAGGTCAAAGGCAGCAAACAAGACAACAACGACACCGAAGCAACACTATCGCCCGCCGAACTCGCCGACGAAGCCGAGCACCACTACGTGCACGCCCTCGAAAAAGGCCTGCTCAAAGTCATGTCCAAGATGGGCATTTCTACCGTGGATAGCTACTGTGGCGCACAGACCTTCGAAGTCATCGGCCTGAGTAGCGACGTCAGCGAGCGCTGTTTCGCCAATGTGCCATCACGCCTCGGTGGTCATACCATGCGCCAACTCGCCGCCATGGTGCTCGACCAGCACGATGCCGCTTTTGCCAGCCGCCTCCCATTGGTAGCATCACGCACCACACTGGCCAATCCGGGTTACTACAAGTTCAAGAAAGATGGCGAGTATCACGCCTTTTCGCCGGCCGTCGTGCATGCCCTGCAAAAAGCTGCCAGTGGTGGCGATTATGCCAGCTACCAGGCCTATAGCGAGCTCATCCACAGCCGCAAAACGGAAATCCGCGACTGGCTGACTATTGCCCCACTGGGCGCCCCGGTAGATATCGCGGCGGTCGAGCCCGTCGAAGCGATTGTAACGCGCTTTTCTACCGCCGCCATGTCGCTGGGATCCACCAGCGCCGAAGCCCACGAAACGCTAGCCATTGCCATGAATCGTCTCGGCGGGCTGAGCAATAGCGGCGAAGGCGGCGAGGGCGAAGAACGCTACGACAACGAACGCAACAGCACCATCAAACAGGTGGCATCGGGACGCTTCGGCGTGACCCCGGGCTACCTCAGCTCGGCCAAAGAACTGCAGATCAAGATGGCCCAAGGCGCCAAACCGGGCGAAGGTGGCCAGATTCCTGCCGTCAAAGTCACCGAAGAAATCGCACGCACCCGCCATACGATGCCGGGCATTTCACTGATTTCGCCGCCCCCCCATCACGACATCTACAGCATCGAAGACCTATCACAGCTCATCTACGACCTCAAGCAGGTCAACCCACGCGCCGACATTTCTGTCAAACTGGTCGCCGAAGCCGGCGTGGGCACCATTGCCGCCGGCGTCGCCAAGGGCGGTGCCGAAGTCGTGCATGTCAGCGGGCATTCGGGTGGCACCGGTGCGGCACCACTCTCATCCATCAAGCACGCCGGCGTCAACTGGGAGTTGGGGCTCGCCGAATCACAGCAAACCCTCGTCCTCAACGGTCTGCGTGGCCGCGTGCGTGTGCGCATCGACGGCGGCATCAAAACGGGCCGTGATGTGGTGCTGGCCGCCCTGCTAGGCGCCGACGAAGTCTCGTTTGGTACGGCTGCACTCGTCGCCGAAGGGTGCGTGATGGCGCGTACCTGCCACAACAACAACTGTCCAGTGGGTGTGGCCACACAACGCCCCGAGCTCCGCGCCAAATTCACGGGCACGCCCGAGCATGTGATGCATTTCTTGTTGCATGTGGCCTACGAAGTGCGTGAAATCCTAGCCAGCCTGGGTGCTACGCGCCTCGACGATATCATTGGGCGCACCGATTTGCTCAGCCAAATCCCACGCCACCAAGATGACGTATCGCTGGAGCGCCTGATCGCCTATGTGGCCGGTCCCAACGACGCTATCCGCTACAACGGCGAGCCCAACACGACCGTGGACGTAGGCGACCTCAACCAGCGCATCCTCAGCGATGCCACCAACGCCATCAAGGGTGGCGCCCCCATCGAGCTTTCGTACCCCATCGCCAACACCGACCGCACCGTGACGGGCACGCTGTCAGGTGCCATCGCCAAACTGCACGGCAGCAAGGGTCTGCCCGACAAGCACATTACCATCCACCTGCACGGCAGTGCTGGCCAGAGTCTGGGGGCATTTTTGGCGGCTGGGGTGGCGATTCTGCTGGATGGCGAAGCCAACGACTACGTGGGCAAAGGCATGTCAGGTGGTGTGATCCGCATCCGCCCCAGCCGCGAGGCACGCTTTACGTGGGCCGACAGCGCCATCATCGGCAATACCTGCTTGTACGGCGCCACCGCAGGCGAATTATATGCGGCAGGCCGCGCCGGCGAGCGCTTTGCGGTGCGCAACAGTGGCGCTGTGGCCGTGATTGAGGGTGCCGGTGACCACGCCTGCGAATACATGACGGGCGGCGTGGTGCTCATCCTGGGCGAGACGGGGCGCAACGTGGCCGCCGGCATGACGGGGGGCGTGGCTTACGTCTACGACGCCAACGGCAGCTTCCCGATGCGCTTCAACGGCGACATGGCCGAATCTGAGCGCCTCAACGACGTCGACGACGGCATCGTACTGGCCCTGCTCAAGCGCCACCACAAAGAGACGGGCAGCCCACGCGCCCACGAATTCATCAACAACTGGCAAAACATGCGCCAGCACTTCTGGGCCATCCGCCCCAAAGGCATGCACGAATTGGTGATGCCACGCGTGCTGGAGTTGGTCAATTCCAAGGTCAAGACGGGGATGTAGGTACACATCAACGCATCATGCAGGAGCGCTGGGGCAACCCGGCGCTCCTTTTTTGTGATGTGTATGTGATAAAAAATAGATAATATGTGATTTATTGCATCTCAATCATGCAAAACCGAGTAATGCATCCGTAATGCCTCGCTGTGATGATACCACCAAGCGGTTCACCACCGCAGATTCACCCCCGAGAAGCACATACTTCTCGATACGCACACAGGAGGATCATATGCAATTCCGTTTGATCATGATGGTGGTCATCGCCATTACTGCCACCACTTGGTGGGCGCACCCTGCAACTGCTGCATCCACCCCTATTTCAGACAAAGCCACCGACGCTATCGCCAGCAACGACTACGAAACAGTTGGCATGGCACTTTTTTCGGCAGAATCACAGGCCGACATCGATGCCCTCACCCCCGTCTTTGAGCGCTTGCGCGCACAGCAAGTAGCCACGCGCAAGCTTGCAAACCCGACCAATAATTGGGCAAGTGCTAACTCACTCTTCCAGAAAATCACCAAAGACATGGCTCTCTCCAACAAACTCGCATCGTCGACTTATGCACGCATGCAAAAAGGCGATGTCATCCTGCGCCGCACCGGCCGGCAAGGCTGCAAAATCGCCGTGATTGTACCGCTGTGCCAGTTCTGGGCATTCATGTACGAACACTCGGGGATTTATTATGGCAAACGCGGAAAAATGCAAGCAGTCTATGAGTCAACCAGCGATGGCGGCGTGCAGTTCAAAGATGTCAAAACATGGCAAAAGGGTGGCTTGTATGTCGGCATTCACCGCAGCGCCATCGACGTCTACAAAATTGCAGCAACCTTTGAGCGGCTCATCAACACCTACGGCTACGATGGGCGTACGCCGTATAATTTCAACCTCCTCAACAAACAGACCAATAGTGCCCTCTACTGCTCACAGTTAGTGTGGAAATTCTATCTGATGCTCGGGATAGATGTGGACAGCAACGACCCCTTGTACGCATCATGGTTACGCATCAATTATGGGATACCATTGGGCAACTACACCAGTACCAATGCGGTAGCACCCGACGAAGTAGCCCTGACCAGCAAATTGTTCCGGGTGGCCTCTGGTTGGAAT